>JAKLIM010000470.1 GCA_022709605.1 Bacteroidota bacterium
TTTGTGATTCTTCATAATTGCGGCCAGTCTGAAAATTGTCCAGTCGAGTCGACTGTTTTTTATCAGTTCTTCAGCTTCAATTTTGGTTTGTCCGTACAAATCTCCATCGCTCGGGTTTAAAGCATCGCTCACGCTGATATCCGGATTCTGAACTCTGTCGCCGTAAACCGAAATGGACGAACTGTAAAGCAAAAATGCATCCGGTGAAGTTGCTTCCAAATGCTCGATGATTTTCTTTGTACCAAGCACGTTCACTTTGTAAGTCAGGGCAGGTTTTTCGTCTGCTATGGGCGGAATTATTGCTGCTAAATGTATGGCTGCATCAATATTACATGGTATTTTAACTATGTCCTTTTCATTGCACAGGTCACCATAAATAATATTGATTCGATTTGAAACCGATGCAAATAATTTTGTGGTAGCGACTGTCTTTTTATCAAAAACAGAAAGTCTTACATTCTCAATTTCAACCAATTGCTTTAAAACTTCGGTTCCTACAGTTCCTGAGGCTCCTGTAAGTAAAACATTTAAAAATTGTTCCATTGCGATAGGTTTTATTTTTTACACCACAATGATAGTAATTAAAAAGCCGGAATTTGTCCGTATTTTGAAATTTGGACAACATAAATATGTCCTGCTTTTGAAAAACAAAATAGAATTATGGAAAAAAAAACAGAAACCTGTGTTTTAAATACAGATTTCTGTTCAATTTTTATTTTCAGGTAAATTCAAAGATGTACCCTACGAAATTTATTATTTTGATTTAACCAGGAATTTACCAGTTGTCAGAATTTTTCCTGCATTTATTATTCTGTAAAAATAAACTCCGGATTGTGCATTATTTAGTTTAATGTTTGTTGTTTCGGATGCAATAACATCTGATTTAATCATTTGACCTACTGCATTGTAAATCTCAAATTTATTATTTTGCAAGTAATCAATATTTGCGATTTTAACTGTAAATTTATCAACAACAGGATTTGGAAATACCAGAACATTGACCTTAATATTTTTCAAATCATCTGATATTTCTTTTTTAATAAATGTATATTTCAGTTCCAATTTGGGGTGGAAAGCAGGATTGGGATGATCGCTCGTACAGAAATTTAATCTTCGGTATAGGCTTTCATTCTGCAATTTCATCATAAATCCAAAACTATTTGTTTTATCATTGAGCATATCCAACACCAAAGGCGTGACATCAATATCGGGATAATTTTGATGAGCACTGTCCGATGCAAGTAATTGAACCCGATTTATCTCGGTCGTTGTGGGTTGAGTGAGCCAGGTTACTGAATTTTCGTCCCACGCCGAAGTAACACGCTCGAGCCAACAAGCATTGGAACCATCCTGAAACCAATGCGAACCCAACGAATGTTCCTCCGTATCCCAAACGTACAACGAAAGACGAGCGTCTGTTAGAGTTGCATTTGGGGGCAATTGTGTCAAATCAAATTCAATGACACTTCGAATAACACCAAATTCTCCATCAAAAGTCCAACCGGTAGCAACAAACTGTCCATTGTCACCGTAGTTTCTGTTTTGTTCAGACCAAAGTCCGTGGATCAAAGCATCTTTTCCGGCATAAGCATCGGGCTGCAAAATTATAATACTATCGGGAACAAAAATGGCCGTGTCGGGAATTACAACGACAGTATCTTCCTGAATAGTGTATTTCAGTTCCAATTTAGGGCGGAAAGCGGGATTGGGATGATCGCTCGTACAGAAATTTAATCTTCGGTATGTACTTTCATTCTGCAATTTCATCATAAATCCAAAACTATTTGTTTTGTCACTGAGCATATCCAACACCAAAGGCGTGACATCAATATCGGGGTAATTTTGATGAGCATTGCCCGATGCAAGTAATTGAACCCGATTTATCTCGGTCGTTGTGGGTTGAGTGAGCCAGGTTACTGATTTTTCGTCCCACGCCGAAGTTACACGTTCGAGCCAACAAGCATTGGAACCATCCTGAAACCAATGCGAACCCAACGAATGTTCCTCCGTATCCCAAACGTACAACGAAAGACGAGCGTCTGTTAGAGTTGCATTTGGGGGCAATTGTGTCAAATCAAATTCAATGACACTTCGAATAACACCAAATTCTCCATCAAAAGTCCAACCTGTAGCAACAAACTGTCCATTGTCACCGTAGTTTCTGTTTTGTTCAGACCAAAGTCCGTGGATCAAAGCATCTTTTCCGGCATAAGCATCGGGCTGCAAAATTATAATACTATCGGGAACAAAAATGGCCGTGTCGGGAATTACAACGACAGTATCTTCCTGAATAGTGTATTTCAGTTCCAATTTAGGGCGGAAAGCGGGATTGGGATGATCGCTCGTACAGAAATTTAATCTTCGGTATGTACTTTCATTCTGCAATTTCATCATAAATCCAAAACTATTTGTTTTGTCACTGAGCATATCCAACACCAAAGGCGTGACATCAATATCGGGGTAATTTTGATGAGCATTGCCCGATGCAAGTAATTGAACCCGATTTATCTCGGTCGTTGTGGGTTGAGTGAGCCAGGTTACTGAATTTTCGTCCCAC
>JAKLIM010000471.1 GCA_022709605.1 Bacteroidota bacterium
ACACCGCGAGTTATTGTAATGAAAGGACATACGGTGCCAAGACAATATGTAAAATCGGTACAACAATATTTGCAATTTTTTTTATCGAATGTTAGAATTGGAAATGAAGAAATAGAGCTTACATATTTTGATTTTATAATTTACGGAATGACGTTTTTGATGTACATGCAAAATCAGGGCAACCAAAAAGACTACTCCGAACAGGCACCGTATTATAAAATTATTCATCAAAGAGCCAATGAATATGATGAAAGAACAACAGATCATTTGCTAATCAAATTATGGTTGTTTGTTCAATACTTGATGACCGGATACTCCAAACTCAATTATCGATTGTATGGATTTACATGGGATTGGAAAGAACTGGAAAACAGATCCATGTTTGCCGGAATTTTTATGCTCACATCAGTTCCATATCAAAACACCTATTTCAAATACTATAACAAAATACGACCAGCATTCAAAGTTGGTTATGGTCAGTTTATAGGTGAGGATCCCACATTTATTAAAATACCTTACAATAAACTAATAACAGAGAGTAACGACACTACTGAACTTGACGTTTACATACAAAGCCATGCCCTCTCGCGTATGAAAGAGAGGCTTGGTATATTAACGCCTTCACAACGGAACGTTTATTTAAATTACTCAATAAAAGAATGCAAAATTTGTACATTGAGTAATGGTCAGTTGGTGATAAATTTTTTAGCAGAATCCAATTTTTTGGGCTATTTACCATTTACTATAGTGGATAAAAAAGTGTTTATCCTAACATTTCTTCCAAAATGCCACATCAAATCGCCTCAAGGCAGAAAATTGGCCGAACTACTTGACATTACGCGTGAAGAAATGGAATATTTTGGTATGGATAAATTAAATTTCTTTCATGATACCGACTTTGAAGCCATTCCAAGGCTTAAAAATGCAATCATAGAAGCCGATCTTTGGCATTTAACCGAAATTGACATCGACCTTGAATATAAACCGGTTAGCACATTATCCACCAATACACTTGCGCGGTATTTCGAAGGTGAGAAGTCACACCATGATGTATTGAATGAGTTGGAGTAGAGAAGTTAATTAGAAAAAGCGCGAACCGGAATTTAATCCGATTCGCGCTTCTTTCCCCTCTCCTCAAGGAGAGGGGTTAGGGGTGAGGTTAATATTAACCAATTGTTTTTACTATTTCAATTTTCATTCCAAGCGTTGAAATCATTCGATAAAAAACACCTACACTGGGTATAATCGAACCATTTTCAATTCGCGAGATATATGATTTGGTTGTGCCGGTACGTTTGGCAAGTTCCTCTTGTGTTACTTTAGCTTCTTTGCGCGCCTGATGCAAAATCATACCTGTGTAAAAATCATAAGCTTCTTGTTCAAAAGCATTACGTTCGACAGTACCTTCTGCACCGTATTTTTTGTCCAGTATTTCGCTATAGTTATTTATCTTGTTGTCTCTTGTATTAGTAATAATGGTTCTTTTCATGTCGCAAATATACAATAAGTTTCAATATAATGAAACATTTTTGTTGTAAAAATAAAAAGCGCGAAACGGAATTTAATCCGATTCGCGCTTCTTTATCTTAATCTTTAATCTTTGCTCTTTGTTCTTTACTCTCAATCAATATCTATTCATCAACAAATTCACTTCGTCATTAATCATTTTAGCAAAGTCGGCTACTTTCATCGAGCCTTTATCGCCTTCGCCTTGTTTGCGGACTGCTACTTCGCCGTTTTCGGCTTCTTTTTCGCCCACAATCAACATAAATGGTATGCGTTTCAATTCGTTATCGCGGATTTTACGACCAATTTTTTCGTTGCGGTCGTCTACTTGTACACGAACATCCTGCGCATTCAGTTCTTTCGCAATTGCAAAAGCATACTCGTTGAATTTTTCGCTGATCGGCAGAATCACCACCTGATCGGGCGTTAACCACAACGGGAATTTACCGGCGGTGTGCTCAATCAACACAGCCACAAAGCGTTCCATAGAACCAAAAGGTGCGCGGTGAATCATTACAGGTCGGTGTTTTGCATTATCGTCGCCGGTGTATTCCAATTCGAAACGTTCCGGCAGGTTGTAATCCACTTGAATAGTTCCAAGCTGCCAACGACGGCCAATGGCATCTTTCACCATAAAGTCGAGCTTTGGTCCGTAAAATGCTGCTTCGCCCAATTCAACTTTGGCTTTCAGACCTTTCACTTCACATGCTTTAATTATCGCGTTTTCCGCTTTTTCCCAGTTTTCATCCGATCCAATGTATTTTTCTTTGTTGTTCGGGTCGCGCAACGAAATCTGTGCTTCGAAATTATCAAATTCCAATGCGTTGAAAATAATAAAGATAATATCCATTACTTTCAGGAATTCTTCTTCAATCTGATCGGGGCGACAGAAAATATGCGCATCGTCCTGTGTAAAACCACGCACGCGCGTCAGGCCTGATAGTTCACCCTTCTTTTCAAAACGGTAAACCGTACCGCACTCTGCCCAGCGCATTGGTAATTCACGATAAGAATGAAGATTGTTTTTATAAATCCGGACATGAA
>JAKLIM010000472.1 GCA_022709605.1 Bacteroidota bacterium
AAATCACTGAACGTAAATCACAACGAAGTGCTTAAACCTGCTTCAAACCTGGTGGTGAATGTGAATACGGCCAATATCACTGCATTGCAAATCAAAACCTATCGCATCAATGCCACTGCGCTGGAGTATTTTACGTTCAAACAAAACAGACAGAATGGAAATGCAAAGTATCCGAATCGTACCTTGCTCGAAACGACTGAAATGAAAATCAAAGCCGATCCTAATTTTAGAGCTACGGATACGACCATCACTCTCAAATCGAAAGAATATGGAATTTACGAAATGAGTGTGGCCGAAAAAGGAAATACCGACAAAGAAAAAGTGACAAATACCGTATTTGTGGTTTCCGATTTTGGGTTTATGCAGCGTGTGAATGTTGCTAATATGCAAAATTTATATGTGCTCGACCGCCAAACCGGATTGCAACAAGCAGGCGTTCAGGTAAATGTTTACCAACCCAAATGGACCGGTAATGGCTATAGTTTGGAATTAAAAAGCAAATCGAAATCGGACAACGAAGGTTTGTGTAAAATTCCTTTCAGTACCAATTATTACGAAACCAAAGTCTTTTTTGAACGCGGAAAGGATGTTTATTTTTCAACGGTTTCGTATGCAAATTTCCAAAATGATTTTACTTCGAATAGTGAAACTCCACAGCTCGATATTTTCACCGATCGTTCCATTTATCGTCCGGGACAAACGGTTTATTTCAAAGGGATTGCATTTTATGCCACTAAAAATCGAAACGAGATAGTTAAATCTTCAACTTATGAAGTTACACTTTACGATGCGAACAATCAGAAAGTCAGTTCAAAAACATTCAAAACCAATGAGTTCGGTTCATTTTCAGGTGAATTTGTATTGCCCGATGGCGGATTGAATGGTCAGTTCAGAATTCAAACAGCCTACGGATCGCAATTTATTTGGGTGGAAGAATACAAGCGTCCCACTTTTGAAGTAACGATGGAAAAGCCAAAAACAGAAGTGCGTTTTGGAGAAAAAGTTAATGTAAAGGGAGTTGTGAAAGCATACGCCGGTTATAATATTGGTGATGCCAAAGTGAACTATCGGGTAACCCGCAATTCGCACCGGTATTGTTGGTGGTGGAGCGAACCCGCAACAGAAATTGCAACCGGCACTGTGGTTTCGGATGCAGAAGGTAAGTTTGAAGTTTCGTTTGTTCCCGAAAAGCCCAAAACTGCTTCTGATTCATGGCGCGGCAATTTTTATACCTATACAATTTCTGCTGATGTTACCGATCCGAAAGGTGAAACGCAACAAGGCGAACAATCGGTTTCGTTGGGCGATAAATCCTTGTTTATTATTGCCACGGTGCCGGATAAGATGGATAAAAATACCGAAACGAAAATAGATATTTATACCGAAACACTTAATGGTGAAAGACTCAATTCGGTGATTGATTACGAAGTTTATCGAATGGCGGAATTGACTGATTATATTGATAAACCTGAGACTAAAGTTGCAGCAAAAAATGCAGAAAAAGTTGCTTCGGGTCAATTCAATACTTCGGACAAAAGTTTGAAATTAGAAATGAAAAAATGGAAGTCGGCGCAATATAAATTGGTGCTGAAAACCAAAGATGCTTTTGGAAGTGAAGTGAAAACTGAAAATATTTTTGTATTGTACAGCACCGAAGACAAACGCCCGCCGGTTAAATCATACGTTTGGTTGTTGACTCCGAAAACTTCTTGTGCGGTAGGCGAAAAAGCCGAAATCCGCTTTGGAACCTCTACCAAAAACACTGCTGTTTTGTATGAAATTATGCAGGGCAATACAATTTTGGAAAGCAAGTGGCTGATATTCAATGATGAAATCAAAACTTTCGAAATTCCTTTCAAAGAAGCGTATGGTGCAGGTGTGAATGTGCATTTCACATTTATGAAGGATGAAAAGTTTTTCTCAGAACAAGTTCAGTTGACACGAAAAGTGATCGAAAAGAAATTAACACCTGCTTTGAGTGTGTTCCGCAACAAATTGTTGCCGGGCGAAAAAGCCGAGTGGACCATTACCATTCCTGAAACTGTAAAAGATAAAAAGGCAGCCGAACTTTTGGTAGGAATGTACGATGCTTCGTTGGATGCGATTCGTCCACACTATTGGAGTTTTAATCCGGTTTACAATGAAAGTGTTTTGTATTCTCCGGTTTGGACTTCCAATAATTTTAATTCAAGTAACGACAATGTATATTTTGATCCTCAACAAAAAGATGTTACCCAATATCATTTCGATGTTTTGAATTGGTTTGGATTGAATTTTGGGCGTAGAAATTACGGTGGAAATATTATGATCAGAGGTGCAAAATCTAAAGGTATTCAGGTTGTAGAAGATAATGTAGTCTTAGATATGGTTTCTGAAAGTAAAGAAGTATCGATAGGTAATGCTTTACAAGGCAAAGTATCAGGATTAGATGTTATGAATGCTGCTCCGATGGTCATGGAAAGTAAAACACAACAAAGTGTGAAAAGTGATGATAAAAAACCTGTTCAAGTCCGTACCAACTTCAACGAAACAGCCTTCTTTTAT
>JAKLIM010000473.1 GCA_022709605.1 Bacteroidota bacterium
AAAAGTGTGGGCTTTTCTGGGCGATGGCGAAACAGACGAACCGGAAGCGCTGGGTGCTATCACATTGGCTTCACGTGAAAAATTGGACAATCTGATTTTTGTGATCAATTGTAATCTACAACGTTTGGATGGTCCTGTTCGTGGAAATGGAAAAATAGTTCAGGAACTGGAAGCGGTTTTCAAAGGCGCAGGCTGGAATGTAATCAAAGTACTTTGGGGTGGTGAATGGGACGAATTGATTGAAAATGACAACAAAGGAAAATTGGTGAAACGCATGGGTGAAGTGGTTGATGGTCAGTCACAAAAATTCTCTATTTCTCCGGGCGACTATGTTCGTAAAGAGTTTTTTGGAGTTGATCCTGAATTGATGGAAATGGTAAGTCATATTTCTGACGATCAGTTAAAGAAAATGAAACGGGGCGGTCACGATCCGGAAAAAGTTTTTACAGCCTATAATACTGCCGTGCACCACAAAGGGCAACCAACCGTGATTTTGGCCAGTACCATAAAAGGGTATGGATTGGGAGAAAGTGGTGAAGGTAAAAACATTACCCACTCACAGAAAAAATTAAACGAGGATGAATTAAAAGAATTCAGAACGCGTTTCGGCATTCCAATTTCGGATGATGAAGTGTCGAAAACGCCATTTTACAAACTTCCTGAGGATTCGCCGGAATTGAAATACCTGAAAAAACGGCGTGAAGATTTAGGCGGTTACGTGCCACAAAGAAAAGTGGATGTTCGCTCCATAAAAACGCCGCCCGAAGAAGTATTTGAAGAATTTTATAAAGGTTCGGATGGCAAAGAACTTTCTTCCACCATGGCATTTGTAAGGATTTTGACAAAATTGCTGAAAGACAAAGAAATTGGAAAACTGATTGTGCCGATTGTTCCTGACGAAGCCCGTACTTTTGGTATGGAATCGCTTTTTAGGCAGTCGGGGATTTATTCACACGTGGGTCAATTGTATGAACCCGTTGATAAAGAGCTGCTTTTGTATTATAAAGAAGCGCAAAACGGACAAATTCTCGAAGAAGGAATTACCGAAGCCGGTGCCATGTCGTCGTTTATTAGTGCCGGAACAGCTTATGCAACGCATGGTATTAACATGATGCCGTTTTTTGTATATTACTCCATGTTCGGTTTGCAACGCATTGGCGATTTGGTGTGGGCAGGTGCCGATATGGCGGTAAAAGGATTTTTGGTGGGTGGAACAGCCGGGCGTACCACACTGGCTGGTGAAGGTTTACAACATCAGGATGGAAACAGTCATTTATTGGCTTATCCGGTACCTAATTTGGTGACTTATGATCCTGCTTTTGCTTACGAATTGGCCGTGATTATTCGCGACGGAATCAGAAGAATGTATGAAGAACAGGAAAAAGTGTTCTATTATATTACGGTTATGAACGAAAATTACCCGATGCCAGCCATGCCCAAAGGTGTAAAGGATGGCATTTTGAAAGGTATGTATCGTTTTAAAGCCGGAGCACAAAAAGAAACTGATTTAGTAGCTAATTTGTTGGGCAGTGGCACTATTCTGAACGAAGCATTGAAAGCTGCTGAAATATTGGAGGAAAAATACAAGGTGTCGGCAAATGTTTATAGCGTAACAAGTTACAAGGAATTAAGAAGGGATGCCATGGACATTGAAAGATATAACCTGCTCCATCCCGACAAAGAAAAAACGCCTTACGTTTCTACAGTTATTGATAATGAAGGCGTCATTGTTGCGGCTTCTGATTATGTAAAAACCTTACCGGATTCAATTTCCAAATGGTTGCCAAACAGATTGTATTCGTTGGGAACAGATGGTTTTGGTCGCAGCGAAGGTCGCAATGAATTGCGTGATTTCTTTGAAGTGGATGCCAAGCACATTGTTTTTGCAACTTTGTACGCTTTCTTCAAAGAAGGAAAATATAAGTTGACCGATTTGAAAAAGGCAATGAAAGAATTGGACATTAATCCAAATAAATTGAATCCAATGGTTTCGTAATCATTAACATATGAAAGAATTTAAAATACCTGAATTAGGTGAAAATATAAGCTCCGCAACAATTACCAAAGTATTGCTTAAAGTGGGTGATATTGTGGAACTTGACCAAGCTGTGTTAGAACTGGAAACTGATAAAGCCACCATTGATGTGCCGTCAGATGTGGCAGGAAAGGTGAGTGAAGTGAAAGTAAATGAGGGCGATAGTGTGACTATCGGACAAGTTATTTTCATTGTGGAAGTCGATGAGAAAACTGCCAATATTCCTCCTGTTGAAGTTCCAATTGCAGCAAAAATAAGTGAAAAAGTGGTGGTTGCAACAACTGAAAACAAAAATGCCGGAGCAACAGAAGTTCCAAATACTGCTGGTGAGCAGGAATTTCTATTGCCTGAATTGGGCGAAAATATCGTTTCGGCAACTGTTATAAAAGTATTGATTGCTGTAGGCGATACCTTGGAACTTGATCAGGCTGTGCTTGAACTCGAAACCGATAAAGCTACCATAGAAGTACCATCAACAATGTCGGGAAAAGTGACAGCA
>JAKLIM010000474.1 GCA_022709605.1 Bacteroidota bacterium
CGCAACTTTTAAAACCTGATGTTAATTTAATTTTTAATTTAAAATTAAGTTCAATATCGAATATTATCCCCCACTTTACCACTATATTTGTATGAATTTCTATTTTTAATTTATAAATAACAATATAACAGATAGATAAACATACACTTTATTAAAATTCAATTGTTGATAAATTGTTGATAAGCGGTTGATAAACGCTCTTAAACGGTTGAAACATCGGTTGATAAATTTTTAGTGGGGAATAGTGGGGAATTCGAAAATCTTTTTATACTTTTACCGTTGAAAAATAATATCCGAATAATATGTCAACATTTATTGGAAAATACGAAGCAAAAGCCGATGTAAAGGGCAGAATTTTTATTCCGTCTGTATATCGCAAACTGTTGCCTGATGGCGAACGGGAGTCTTTGGTTATGCGTAAAGATGCCGAAAATGATTGCATTATACTTTATCCGGAACATGTGTGGAACGAAAAAGTTGCCGAATTCAAATCGAAACTTGATGAGTGGAATTCGGAAGACCAAATGCTATTGATGCAATTTGTTTCGGATGCCGAATGGTTAGACATCGATTCGCAGGGACGGGTTTTAATTTCGAAAAAACATTTGCAAACCATTCTGGTTGAGAACTCTGAAGTGCTTTTTGTAGGAATGATTGACCGGTTTGCGGTTTGGAGTAAATCGCGCTACGAAGAAGTGAAAATGCCGGCAACGGATTTTGCTAAATTGCTGAAAGAAAGAATGATGAAATCATCCCTAAGCTCTAAAGGGGAATAAGAGAAAGAATTACCGCCAATCCGCCAGCTGACGGAGGATAAGTAATATGAAAGCATGATGAAAGAGCGTAAGAATAAAAAACAAGACAAAGCCAACTCAATCCCTCAACCGGGTTCTGGAGAATACTCCCCTTTAGGGGTTGGGGGTGAGTTAGGGGTTGTTTATCATACTCCGGCACTGCTTAACGAAACAATCGAAGGATTGCAGATAAAACCCGATGGTGTATATGTAGATGTGACTTTTGGTGGCGGTGGTCATTCAAAAGAAATTCTGAAATATTTAAATGAAAATGGCAAGTTGTTGGGTTTTGATCAGGATTTGGATGCCATAAAAAATATCATTGACGATAAACGGTTCACTTTTGTGAGAAGTAATTTTAAGTACCTGAAAAATTTTCTTCAGTACCACGAAATTGACAAAGTGGATGGAATATTAGCCGATTTGGGAGTTTCTTCCCATCATTTCGATGAAGCCGAGCGTGGTTTTTCATTTCGGTACGATGGCGAACTGGATATGCGAATGAATACAGAATCTAACGTTACCGCAGCTCATGTTCTGAATACATATTCGGAAGAAAAACTGGCCGATGTGTTTTATTTGTACGGCGAACTTCATAATTCGAGACGAATAGCGCGCGCGGTGGTTCAGGCAAGAAGCAACGAACCATTTAAAAGTATTTTTGCTTTTTTGGAAGTTTTGAAACCGTTTTTTGCCCGTGAAAAAGAAAAAAAGGACATGGCGCGTGTTTTTCAGGCCTTGCGAATTGAAGTAAATCAGGAGATGAATGTGCTGAAAGCATTGCTGGAACAAAGTCTGAAGGTATTAAAACCGGGTGGTCGGTTGGTTGTGCTCACTTACCATTCGCTCGAAGACCGGTTGGTGAAAAATTTTTTCAAGAGTGGAAATTTTGAAGGAAACATTGAAAAAGATTTTTATGGAAATATTCTATCTCCCTTTAAATTAGTGAATAATAAAGTAATTGTGGCCGGCGAAGAAGAAGTGAGACTCAATCCAAGAGCCCGAAGTGCCAAATTAAGAATTGCAGAGAAAATCTAAAACCAGAAATATGCATAAACTGCATTCTGTTAAATTGTAAATCGTAAATTTTTCAATCGTAAATAAATTAATGAAATGGTTAACTGACATAATTGAAACAATCAAAGGAAACGAAGACATCTCAGAAATTAAATCGAGCAGTTTCCGCGATTTTTTAAACGGGGCACTTTTTACCAAAAAGTTCTTCCGAAAACAAATGTGGTTAATTATAATGATTTTCATTTTAGTAGTTTTCTATGTTGACAACAGGTATTATTGTGAAAAACAATTGTATACAATAATTAAACTTGAACGGAAGTTGAAAGATGTAAAATATGAGTCACTCACCATTTCGGCACAATTGATGAAAATCACCCGTCAATCCAATATCATTAAAATGGCCAATGATCGGGGACTTCTTTTGAAAACATCGAAAACACCACCAATTGTGATTGACACATTAACGATAAGTAATCCGGCAAATTAATAATAGTTAGATTTAATGCATTGATATTGAATAAGTAAGAATAATGTCAGAAAAACGTTCAAATATTGTTTTTAAATTTGGAATCGTATATATTTTTATATGTATCGCTTTCATTTTGGTGATTTACCGCATGGTGGTCATTCAGGTAATTGAACGTAAAAACTGGATGGAACTGGCCGATAAACAAAAGAAAACCGATGTAATAGTAAAACCCAACAGGGGCAACATTTTTGCT
>JAKLIM010000475.1 GCA_022709605.1 Bacteroidota bacterium
TGCTGACGAATTGAAAGATATTATGCGTCCTTTGTTTATAAAGCACATGGACGATATTTTATCTGGTGAATTTTCACGCATAATGATGGAAGACTGGGCGGCTGGCGACAAAAATCTGTTGACATGGCGTGCTGCTACCGGCGAAACTGCCTTCGAAAAAACGCCTGCAGGTGAAGTTGAAATCAGCGAACAGGAATATTTCGACAATGCTACATTGATGGTTGCTTTTGTTAAGTCGGGTGTAGAATTAGCTTACGAAACAATGGTAAGCGCTGGTATCAAACCCGAATCGGCTTATTACGAATCGTTGCACGAAACTCCATTGATTGCCAACACCATTGCCCGCAAAAAATTGTTCGAAATGAATCGCGTAATTTCTGATACTGCCGAATACGGTTGCTATCTGTTCGATCATGCTTGCAAACCATTGTTGGCTGATTTTATGACTAAAATAGATACAAATCTTATTGGCGCAAACTTCAACACAGGTAAAGATGGACACGTTGATAATTTTGAATTAGTAAAAATTAATGAGAAATTACGTACTCATTCAATCGAAATAGTTGGTGCTCAGCTTCGTGAAGCTATGACTGCCATGACAAAAGTGATTTAAAATTTTTTATCACAGCTAATAATTTTTTTTTTCATTCTCAAATAAAAACGCCGGGTCGCTAAAAAAGCGATCCGGCGTTTTTGCATTCAATTTGATATGCTTTTAAATGATAATGTACCCTAAAGGTTTGAAAATTTTATGATCAGATAATCAACACGATTATTTGACTTTTCGAACATTGGTTGTAAAGTAAGTTTTGATTATGATGCTAAGTTTCTACAGCCTCAAAAGGCAGTTTTCAAATAAAACCCTTATATTTGTGACATTGAATTTTAATATTTTTATTAATTTAAAATTTGCGTATTGTTTTTTTGTAAATTTGCAATTATTCGAACAATAAAGTAATATTTCATTTTTTTGAATTACGAAAAACGATTTCTTTCATCCTTAAATTTCATTTTATGAATGGTAATAAAACATCACGACGCGATTTTTTGCGACAACTTTCAATCATTACTGCTTCGGCGGCTTTGTCAGGTTTATCAATAGAAAGTCTATCGGCAAAAAATCCAAAACCCCGTAAAGTTAGCACTACAGAAAAAGTAAATCTGGCTTGTATCGGTATTGGAAACAGAGGTGGCGAAATAATTAATGACCTTTTCAAAACCGGCCATTGCAATATTGTGGCTTTGTGCGATACGGATTTGGGAGCGCCTCACACATTAGACGTTTTGAATAAATTTCCGGATGCTCCGCAATTTCAGGACTTTCGGAAAATGTTCGACAAAATGGCCAATAAGATTGATGCCGTAGTCATTGGTACACCCGACTTTAGTCACTTTCCAGCCACTATGTTGTCCATGTCGCTCGGCAAGCATGTGTATGTTGAAAAGCCTATGGCGCACACTTTCAACGAAGTAGAGTTGATGATACGAGCCGCCAAAAAATACGGAGTTGTGACACAAATGGGAAATCAGGGACATTCCGAAGCCAATTATTTTCAGTTCAAAGCATGGAAAGAAGCCGGAATTATTAAGGATGTAACAGCCATTACTGCCCACATGAACAATGCCCGCCGTTGGCATAAATTCGATTCAAAAATAACAAGTATGCCCGCCGGCGAACCTGTACCGGCTACGTTGGATTGGGATACCTGGTTAGGAACTGAACAATTCCACGATTACAACAAAGATTATATCAACGGTCAATGGCGCTGCTGGTACGATCTTGGTATGGGTGCGCTGGGCGATTGGGGTGCTCATATTCTGGACACAGCACATGAGTTTCTGGAGCTCGGTTTGCCAACCGAAATAAGTTTGATAAAAGAGAACGGACACAACAAGTTTTTCTTTCCTTATTCTTCAACAATCCAGTTCAAATTCCCGGCACGTGGAGAAATGCCACCCTGCGTTGTTACCTGGTACGACGGTCTTGATAATCTGCCTCCTGTGCCTGCAGGATATGGAAATGTGGTGCTCGATCCCAATATTCCACCGCCAAGCAACGGTCAGATTGTACCCTCAAAACTCAATCCCGGTAAAATTATTTACAGCAAAGAACTGACTTTCAAAGGTGGTTCACATGGTTCTGTCTTATCCATTATTCCCGAAGAAAAAGCGGCGGAAATGGCCTCTAAATTACCAACTGTTCCTCAAAGTCCTTCCAATCATTTTGCCAATTTCCTGTTGGCATGCAAAGGGCAGGAAAAAACGCGTTCACCCTTCGAAATTGCAGGTCCGTTGAGTCAGGTTTTCTGTTTGGGAGTTTTAGCCCAGCAGTTGAATACGAAACTTATTTTTGATCCTAAAACAAAGCAAATCACCAACAATAAGTTAGCGAATCAGTTGCTGGTAGGAGCAGAGCCACGAAAAAACTGGAAACAATATTACAGGTTATAACCCGAAATGAATTAAATACAAACGAAAAAATATTAAAAATCAGAAAATGAAAACAAGAAACTTTATTTTATTCGCAATGAT
>JAKLIM010000476.1 GCA_022709605.1 Bacteroidota bacterium
CATACATAAAAAATCTGCTGTTAATGAGACAGTATGACGAAGCTGAAAAACTGATCACAGATTCATCGGACGAAACAGGTAACAAATATTTTCAGGCACAGCTCCCTATTTTCAAAGGTATTTTACAAGAGAAAAAATATCATGATAATAAACTGGCCCAGGAATATTATAAAAAAGGGATTAGTGAAATTTCCAAATTTGACAGTTATGGAAATGAATTCACTGCTTATGCTTATTATGGGTTAAGTCGCATCAGTGAAGCCAACGGAGAAAAGCACATAAGCAAAATGTATCGGAAAAAGGCAATAGAGTTTGCTGATTTTAAAAATAATAATTTTGATAAATAGCTTGCAGTAAGAGTCTTATGCCAATGTGAATATATTGGCTTCCGGTTTAGTTTCGGGATTGGCATATCTCCACTCATCAAAAGCCTTTTCAAGTGTTACCAAAAACGTCCGGCTTTCTTGTGCCCCTGATACAGCATGCTTTCGGTTGAACACAAAGAACGGCACTCCATGTACACCTACTCGCCGGGCTTCGTAAATATCTGCCTTTACATCATCTGTGTAGCTCCCATTTTCCAAAGCGTTTTTCAGAGCGGTTGTATCCAAACCTACTTTTGCACCTAATTGAATCAGCGTCGGATAATCATCAATATTTTTCCCATCGGTAAAATAAGAACGGAAAAGCAACTCTTCCGCTTCATTTTGTTTACCGAATTGTTTTGCAAAATGAGTGAAACGATGAGCATTGAAAGAATTTGCTACAATGGATGTGTCAAAATTATAAACCAAACCGACCTGCTTTGCCAATCGGGTTACGTGGTCATTCATTCCTTTGGCTTGCTCTAAGCTCATTCCTTTATGCTCCGATAAAAACTGATGTATATTTTATCCGGTTGCGTTTTCAATTCAGGTGCAAGCTGAAAGCTTCTCCAAACTAATTGTATCTTATCCTTATAGAGTAACTGAGCCAATGCAGCTTCAAATTTCCGCTTTCCGATATAGCAAAAGGGGCACATTACATCACTCCATATCTCCACATTCATTTTAGCGCTTGTTATTGTTGCTGCTTCCATTTTCGTTTTTGTATTTGTGTTTTGTCAATGTTCCGTCCGCAAGCTGTCATGCAGAACGACGTTATGGTAAAAGTTGAACAACTAATCTTTTAGCGATTTAAAATCTGCACAGAATTATTTTTTTCTGCAATAGGGACTTTTTTATACCTGCCCCAGGCGATAAAAAATGCTATTGCCCCTAATATCACATTCATGCCTAATGATTCATATTCTCCTTTAGTTATGTGATACACTAAAGCGAATACCATAACAGTGAAGAGACCTAAAGCCGCCAACGGCGTAAGGACAGGTTTAATACGCAACAAGGCTGGTAGTAAAAGCCCAATACCACCTAATAATTCCGAAATACCAATAAACCTGACCATTCCTGCTGAAAAATCATTGACCCAGGACATTGAAGCTCCCAGTTGTTCAATGGGTTGGGTTGATTTCATTACCCCTGCCATAAGGAACATGGCTGCTAATATTACCTGTGCTATCCACAAGGAAATATGCAGCGCTTTCGAAGGTATTTTCTGATTAGTCATTGTACGGAAATTTTAATTGCTTGTAATCTGAGCCTGCCTGACAAACTCTGTATTGATAAGAAATTTAACTTCGTCTCCGAGGGCAATACCGCCTGTTTCGGTAAGCATGCTAAAGCTCACGCCGAAATCTTTCCGGTTCAGTTTACCGTTTGCCGAAATCCCAATACGTTCATTGCCCCAGGGGTCTTTTATTACTTCGCTTACTTCTGCTTCAAAAGCTATATCTTTACTCACTCCCCTCATGGTTAGCGCTCCGTGGATCTTATAATTTTCGTTATCCCCCGGCACAATTTTCACTGATTCAAAGGTCAATTTGGGAAAGTTTTCAGCATCAAAAAAATCATTTGTCCTCAAGTGCTGGTCGCGTTGTTCGTTGTTGGTGCTTATAGAGTTTACATCTATGCTTACAAATGCTTTTGCGGTCGAGAAATTATTTCCTTCTGATTCAACGCTTCCTTCAAACTTGTTGAACTGGCCGGTTACTGTCGATATCATCAGGTGTTTTACTTTGAACTGGATTTCAGAATGTGCGGCATCCAGTGTCCATTTAATTGTGTCCATTATTGTTTGGTTTTTCTAGTTGCTTTTATAAATAGTTTTCAGAAAATCCTTAAGTGTTGTTGGTTTCCTGCCTAAAAGCTGCTCCAGGTCATTTCCCACAAAATCAAATTCTCCTTCGGCCTGGGCCAAAGCAAACCCGGCAAACATTCCTGAATATTCAGCCGGAACACCAGCTCCCGTCAGCGTACTGATGTATTCTTCAACCGTGGGGGAAACGTATTTGATCGCTTTTCCCGTAATACCGGCAATAGCACTGGCTATATCGCCGTAGGTGTAGGTTTCTACATTGGTAATGTCGTATATTTTGCCTTCGTGTCCTGGCATAACC
>JAKLIM010000477.1 GCA_022709605.1 Bacteroidota bacterium
TTACAGCTGTGTATAGTTCTGTTGACTATATTGCCGGTTGGGATTTTTATTTTGCAGGTGGAAGTAGCCGAACGGCCGATTTTTACTCCAATGCCGACAATCAGGTTTCTTCATTGATTTTAAGAAATGCCGAAGGTTCTGTACAAGGATGGCTCGATAAATCGCAAATGGCTGCCGGTGGTTACGAAGGAAAACCGGCTGCTGTTAACTGGAAAGCACTTACCGACAAATATTATTATCAGATGAGTTTCAATGCAACTGATTTTACCGATATATCGGTTTCGTCCGCTATGTTGCTCAATTACAATGCATATTCTATCCAACGGATTGAATATTCCATTGATGGCACTCACTTTACAAAATTAGATTCCCTCGAATTGTCAACCGCTAAAGTTTGGTATCCGAAAACAGTAACATTGCCCGCCGATGCCAATCATGCAGCTAAAGTATATATTCGCTGGATTCCGAACTACAATTCAGCGGTTGTAGGAACTTCATCAACTAACGATGGAACATCATTAGCCGAAATATTTGTTTTTGGCAAAACCAGTGTTCAGAACGATGGAGTTGCGCCTGTTCTTGTCTCATCGGTTCCCGTAAATAATGGTACCGGAGCTTCTACTACAGGCAAAGTAGTATTAACTTTCGACGAAAAAGTGATGACAGTGAAAAGTGCTATCGCAACACTTGGATCTAAAACTCTTTATCCATTTGTTTCGGGCAAAACAATTACGTTTTCGTACACAGGCCTGGATTATAACACTGCCTACACGTTTACTATTGATGCGAATAAAATTTCAGACCTGGGCGGAAATTTATTGTCAACTCCGGTAATTATTAATTTTACCACTTTGAATCGACCGGTTGTTACCAAAAAATCGTTCGACTTTGTAGTTGGTGTTGATGGCGATTTTAAAGCGGCTTTAACTAAAGCTCAAACAGCCTCTTCAAGTGGTAAACGATTCTATATCTTTTTCCCTAAAGGCGAATATAATGTAGGTGCAAATACCGGTGATGTCAATCAGAAAACCACCATTGCACTTCCTAATGTATCGTATATTGGCGAAAACGCCGACAGTGTTATTCTTTACAATAAAAATACAACTGAAGGAATCGGCAGTACAGCCACATTGTATTTTACGAGTTCAGCCAATAACTTGTATATGCAGGATTTGACTTTGAGAAATAAAGATTTCAGAAATGGCACTTCAATGGGTCGTTGTGTAGCATTACAAGATCAGGGTACAAAGAATATTTATAAAAACGTAAATGTTCAGAGTAATCAGGATACTTATTATTCGGGCAGTGGTCGGTTGTATTTTGAAAACAGCGCATTGCATGGCACGGTTGATTATTTGTGCGGTGGTGGCGACGTATTTTTCAACGAATGTTTGCTTTACCTCGAAGAACGTGGTGGAAACTGCATTACAGCACCTGCCACATCTTCTAACTGGGGTTATGTTTTTTCCGGTTGTACTATCGATGGTTTTCCTATTAACAATGGAAGTTATAACCTTGGACGTCCATGGCAAAATGCACCAAAAGCAATATACATTAATACCAAAATGAATGTTTTGCCAACAGCTGCCGGTTGGACCGAAATGGGCGTTGTGCCGGGCTTGTTTGCTGAGTATAACAGTGTTACAGCCACAGGCGCAATTGTTGATTTGAGTATGCGCAAAAAATCATTTACTTACAGTGGTGTGACAACTCCTGTAAATCCTTATCTAACTGCCGAACAAGCAGCCACTTACACCATCGAAAACGTGTTGGGTGGAACCGATGCCTGGCAACCAAAACTCTATACCGATCAGGCTGCAGCTCCGGTTATTACACTTAATGGAAATACACTTGAATGGGCTGAAAATAATTATGTGCTTTGCTGGGCGGTGTTTGAAGATGGTAGATTTAAAAGTTTTGTTGAAACAAATAGTTTTAGTCTACCAACTGTTTTCGGAGGCGCTACTTTTCGAGCTAATTATACAGTACGGGCTGCAAACGAAATGGGTGGATTAAGTACACCTTCAAATACCATTGAATATATCGCTACAGGAATTGAAAATCATACTATTGATGCGATAAAAATCAGTGAGGATTATTTCACCATCGAAGGAAAAAGGCTTTTGAATTTTAATGGTTATAAAGGTGTTGTTCTGAGAAAAACAGAATATTCGAACGGTGCGATAATTACTGATAAAATTATAAAATCAGAGTTCTAATTTCATTTTTTGATTTTGTAGAAATAATAATTCAGCCTGAAATTTTTTTTTCGGGCTGAATATTTTAGATAATTATTCTCATTGATCATTACTTTTGATACAATATTCTTATTGTCATTTGATTAAATTACTTTATAAATATGAAACTCAACTCAAAATTTTTAATCCTAATTGCAGTTTGCTTTATTTTTGTTGCGGCAAAAAACCGTCCTGTTCATATTTTTATGGCTGGAGATAGTACCATGGCCAATAAACCTTTTTATAAAAATGTAAC
>JAKLIM010000478.1 GCA_022709605.1 Bacteroidota bacterium
ATCAGTAGAACCTTTTGTTGTAATTTCAATCTCTTTACTTTCTCCATACAATGCTACCTTATTTTTGTCCTCTGACCTTACTACTATCTTTGTTTCTCCATTCTTGACCAATTTAAAATTAACTGACGCTACTATCAAAACACCAGATTTAGTTTTTTCTATTGGTCTATCACCATTTGTCACAGATATCACTAAACATTTTTCTCCTACCACATCCTTTGAATCATATATACTCTTTTTGACAAAATCCTTATCAAAAGCCTCGGTATCAACTATCTTTACATCTTTTGTCATATCTTCAATTTCTACCTGAGGACCATAACATAAATTAACTTCGGCAAAATCAACCTTTCTATCGTTAAAAGAAGTATCGGCTATAACTTTAACTACTTTATAATCTCCTATTTTGCCACTTACAGCGATTGGATCCAAAATAACTTTAGCATTATCACCCGCCGCTCGTCTGCTTAATTCCTGAGTCCTTTTGACCAACCAATTACTTACCCATAACGCTAATAATAAAAACAATATCATCAAAACATTGCCAAACTTATTTCGTTTACTAAACATCATATTAACATTATCAAATATTTTATTTGTATTGTAAAGGACTAAGCCTTATTTAATAAAATTATTACGCCAATTCGAATAGTCTTCACTATCAGAGACACCATTACAATTTCCATCAGACATAATATATCCAGGTACGGATTCTGTTTTATCAACAAAATCCTTTCGCCAAATCGAATAGTCAGCAACGTTCAAAACGTTATCACAATTATAATCACCACCATGGGTTTTGATATCACTTATTTTATTCAAGATTCCACACGCATCACACATCGGTGGCGCTGGTGTCCCAGTCGGACGTATTGGAGTCGGCGTAAAAGTTGGCAACATTGTTGGCGTTGCAGTTGGAACTGCATAACTTCCATCACATTTTATCTCTACGATATGCTCTTTTTCGGTATACTTTAACTTATCCCCCCACAATTTCACTGTAAATTTATGAATACCCGAAGTCGTTGTTCCAGTCGCTACTATTTTGTATGGAAAACGAAACTCCATTCCAGCCGGTGGTATTTTTAATCCATCCATTTCTTCATACACCACCCAAGGCTCATACATAGGATTCCAAACATTAAGATACACTCTCTTAACTTTTCTCACTACTCCAATAATCAAATCCAATATATTTGAGACAAATTCTTCACCCGAAGATCGAACACAAGCAGCTGTACTACCATTACCAATAACTTCAGTCACTTTATCCCAACGTTTATAACTCCAACAAGAAACATCTATGTAAAGTAAAGATATATCTCTTTTGACAAATTCCTTGATTGCCTCTTCCATCGTAACAGAACCATCTACCTCTGGATCATGCCAATAACTGTCTCCCAAAAATACCAATACTTTTTTTGTATTCTCCCTCCATTGAATATTGGAATCAGTATATGTCTCATACATCACTCTCAAATATGACTCTGGGCCGTCAGCCCCATTTCCGGTTGACAATCCATTTATCCCACTCATTGCCTTGGCCTTGTCTTTTGTTAATGGCACAACTAATTTGTACGGATAATCTATCGAAGCCCCATAAGGACTAATCGGAAAATCTCTAAAATCAATTATTCCAAACTGCACCTTGTTACCAAGTTGTTCATCTAAGGCATCCAATAATTTATTGCCCACACTCTTTGCTGTTGATATTAAACCACCCATACTTCCAGTCGTATCAAAAGCAAATAAAATATCCACATCTGGTGAAATTTTGTTAAATGAAATACTAAAATAATCCTCAATTACAGGCAATTTACATACAGGCGGAGTAATCGGTGTACATCCAGTACAATAATCTCTGTTCTTTGTACTACCAGCTTCTGGATAGCACCTAGCACAATCCTTCTTATTCACACCATTACATCTTCTGTCTAATAAACAAGCGTACTCTGGATCACAAGCTTTCGGATTACAAGTTGGTGTTGGACCATCAGCTGCACTCACATAATTTACAGTTTGTTTATTTTTATAAAAAGTCGACAACAAAAACGGCACGCACAAAATCGCTATTAATAATCCAATAAATGCTTTCATTCTAAATTTCTTAGTTACCATTTCCATAGTCTAGTATACTATTTATATAGTGAAACATAAAATCAAAATAGTATCGTTAATTCTGCTTGGTTTAGGTTTACCCGCACTTTTAACCGCTATCAAATATTCTACCGACACTCGTCGTCATGCTGCCGAAACCCCCGCCAATATCGTTGTTTATTCCAACAACCCACAAGGTAAATTTCGAAACTCCATGTATCAAAACTTTGCCCAAGGTGGTGAAGCCTCACATACAAACATGTTCAAAAATGTCAGTTTACACCTCAGATTACTTCAACCAAAAAAGATTCGTATCGATCACGTCTTTGATTATTACACTCCAGCAGAACTCGATGAAGTTGTCCAAACTATTTTATTTAC
>JAKLIM010000479.1 GCA_022709605.1 Bacteroidota bacterium
TTTCCAACCTTTGAGCGATTTTTCAACCAACACCTGATTTGAATACGCAAAAGCTCTGTCAACCAAAGTTTTCAGTTCTTCGTCGTTATCGCAGAAGCCTGAACCCAATCCACCCAACGCATAAGCAGCGCGAACGATAACCGGATAACCCAGCTCGTTGGCAGCGCGAATGGCATTTTCAAGATCGTTTACGGCTTCACTCTTAATGTATTTTACATCAATTTCCGCTAATTTGCTGTTGAAAATTTCGCGGTCTTCGGTATCAATAATCGATTGTACAGGTGTTCCAAGTACACGTACATTGTATTTTTCAAAAATTTTGTCTCTGTAAAGTGCCACACCGCAGTTTAATGCAGTTTGTCCGCCAAACGAAAGGAAAACGCCATCCGGACGTTCCTTTTCAATTACGCGTTCAACAAAATCGGGCGTTACCGGCAAGAAGTACACTTTATCGGCAATACCTTCCGAAGTTTGAACAGTTGCAATGTTCGGGTTGATCAACACCGTTTCAATGCCTTCTTCTTTCAAGGCTTTCAAAGCTTGTGAACCTGAGTAGTCAAACTCGCCGGCCTCACCAATCTTCAACGCTCCCGAACCAAGTACCAGTACTTTTTTGATTTCACCTTTTTCAGCACCTTTGTATTCTTGTTTGGTAACGAGGCGTGATTCAACTTCTTCTTCAATCATTTGCACAATTGGTTTGTCAAATCCGTCCAACGTTTTTAAAAATACGTCAAAAAGAAATTCAGTATCGGTAGGACCCGAAGCAGCTTCGGGGTGGAATTGAGCCGAAAACCAGGGCATTTTTTTATGGCGGATACCTTCATTGGTTCCGTCATTCATATTTTCAAACAACGATTCCCAATCGGCACTCAATGTGGAGTTGTCAACTGCAAAACCATGATTTTGTGAAGTGATAAACGCGCGATGCGTACCAACGAGTTGTACAGGCTGGTTGTGACTGCGATGACCGTATTTTAGTTTATAAGTTTTTCCACCTCCGGCCACCGAAAGCAACTGGTTTCCCATACAAATACCGAAAATTGGTTTTCCGGTTTTCATGAAAGTTTGTATGTGACGAACCGTGTCCTGAGCATATTCGGGGTCGCCCGGGCCATTCGATATGAAAAGTCCGTCGAATTCGATGTGGTTATAGTCATAATCCCATGGTACGCGAATAACGGTTGTATCACGTTTCAGCAAGCATCGTATTATGTTGTGCTTTACACCGCAATCCACCAAAAGCACCCGTTTTTTACCGTTTCCGTAAGTGATTACTTCTTTGCAACTCACTTTTGCCACCTGATTTTCATCATCCGGATTGATAAATTCGATATCTTCGCCATCCGGAAAAACAAGTTTCCCTTTCATGGTTCCTTTTTCGCGCACTAATTTTGTGAGTTCGCGCGTATCGATACCAAAGATTCCGGGTACTTCGTTTTCTTTCAACCAATCGCTGAGGCTTTTATCAGCATTCCAGTGACTGTATTCAAAAGAAAAATCGGAAATAATCAATGCTGATGCCTGAATTTTTTCCGATTCGTAAAAAGTAGAAAGTCCGTTTTGGATGATGTCGTTCGGAACACCGTAATTACCAACCAATGGGAATGTTACTGCTAACAACTGTCCCGCGTAGGAAGGGTCGGTGAGGCTTTCGGGATACCCGACCATGGCCGTGTTAAAAACTACTTCTCCGGCAACCGCTTTTTCGAAACCAAAGGATTTCCCTTCGAATACGGTACCATCCTCCAAAACTAAATGAAAGGGCTTGTACTTTTGCATAAATTTTATTGTCCAAATTTGTGCAAAAGTACTGCTTTTTTAAGTTCTATACAAGTTCAAAAATATTAATTTATTCCACGATTAAATGTTTTTTTAAGTTCATTTTAAAATGGAATTAAAACTGAATATTAATACAATGAAAAACCGACTGAATTCAATTTGAAATCAGTCGGTTATTTAAAAAATGAAAGATAATTATCAATACAAATAATTCTTAATTATTTTTTTGATTTATGTTCAAGTGGTAAAATTCCACCGGCCATTTCACCAATAATATTAACAAGTTCAGTTCCTGTTGGGACTACAATTTTTGCATTTGAAGAAAGAGATGCTTCCACAGCTTCTAATTTTCGCAACAATTGTGCATTACCAACAAAGTATTTATCAGCCGCTTCGTTTACCAATCTGATGGCTTCAGCCTCGCCTTCGGCGTGGAGTATTTTCGATTGCTTAAAACCTTCAGCTTCTTTGATTTTAGCACGTTTCACACCATCAGCTACCGTTTCGGCTGCAGTTGCCGAGTCAATAGCGGCAATTTTTTCGTTTTCAGCTTTAACCACTTTATTCATGGTTTCCTGAACATCTCTTGGCGGGTCAATTTGTTTTAATTCGGTACGTACAATTTCAATTCCCCAGTTTTTGGTTTCGTTATGCAGCGTATCGTATAATTCTGCATTGATTTT
>JAKLIM010000048.1 GCA_022709605.1 Bacteroidota bacterium
ACCTATTGAAGCGCGAGACTTTGTGAAAAGTCTCGCGTTTTTTATGTCATAAAAATGGAGATTTACACAAAAATTTCAGGTTTTTTGATTTATTAAACCGAATAAATCTGAAAGTATGATGTTTTATCATCAAGGGCCGAATTAATTTTTTTCCAAAGTATTAATCTTGTTACTTCAGCTAATTTTATACCCTTTGTACTGTCGAGTACTAAACCCGGATAAAATGTACAACCAGCAATAATTTCATAAATAGTTAAATTGGAAAGTAACTGTTTTTTTTCTTTTAATATCATGTTAATCACATCTATATCAATGGAATTAAAATCAATTATTAGCGGTTTGGATTGTTTTATTATTTTCGAATCTATAATATTATTACGCAAGTTAACGTATTGGTAATCAAAAAGATCATAAATGATATTCTGATTCATATTAATGGCCATTGACTTTATTTCGGAACTGATTATTCCATCGTAATACATGGTGTTCGACGTTTCAGCAATTTGATTTTCAAGGTCAATTAAGTTGGTAATTTTATTTTGATTGTTCTGTTCTATAACAGTATTCCGCAAAATAATGTCGGGCGAACAAAATATCTGTTGACTGAGAACGCGCTTCATCAGATGTTAGGTTTCTTTCCGGTTTTTGCAGTTGGAATGCTTTTGGGCATGTGTGGTAGCCTGATTTTCTTCGGATCAATATTAATATTCCCGGTTTTATTCTGCTCAATTTCCTGTTGCATTTCTTTTTGAATGACCGGACTATATTCACGAGTCAATGAAATGCTGTCGACGAATGCTTTTTGAACACCTTTGTATTTTGAACTTCGGAGAATTGACCCTGACAAACTATCAATTTTTTGTTTAAAACGGGCAACCAGATGCAGGTTATATCGTCGTAAAATACTATCGTTGTGTGTTGTAGTAAATACGCTATCGGTCAATCCGTTTTCATAGTGTATACGAAAAACTGCCGATTGATTGACGCAGGAATCGGATGGAGCTATCCGATGCAAGAATTTTAATTCATAAATATCCTGAGCGAAAAGATCAGTACCTTTAATTTTAAAATCGATATTATTCCGGGCAGAATCTTTAGTGAGAATGTATTTTTTGTTTTTATTCCAGATATCAATATTTTTAACGGCATTCATTACCGAATCTTCGTATGCGAGCATTTTTTGTTTATGTATGCTATCCTCCAGTTGAAGTTCTACTAAAACTTTGGAGTATATTTTTTCAAATTTCTTTGGGTTTTTTGAGTACCAAACCAACGAAGAATCGAATTCAGCCTTTGTTATTCCGTGTTTTTTAAGCAGTGAGTTATAATAATAAATGTTTTCTCTGTCCTGTGTGGCTCCTAAACCTTTTACTTGTAGTGCACCATCCAATTTGTGCAAATCGGTCAGGAAACGAGCCATTTTGCCCTGATTGATAATGCCATCAGGTTTGTTGTTGCACGAAATCATTACAAATAGAACGATAGTGAAACTAATTAGAAAAGGAGTAATTTTATTCCTCAGATAAAACATCTTTATTTTTTTTAGATTCTAAACTTTCATTTAAATCTTTTCTGAAGAAAATGACGATGATTGCAACTGAAATAGTTATACAGGAATCGGCTATATTAAATACCGGGCTGAAGAAAATTGTTTCACCAAAGTCGTTTCTGATTATTGGGAAATATAACATATCCACCACTTTGCCATGAAAAAGTGTGGCATAACCTCCGTCCTCAGGGAGAAATGATGCTAAGTGTCCTAAACTATCATTGAAAATAACGCCGTAAAATACCGAATCGATGATATTTCCGGCAGCTCCGGCCAGTAGCAGCGAAACGGCAAGAATATAACCAGTACGGAATTGCTTTTTGATAAGGGAGCGAATAAAAAATGACAGACCAATTACGGCTACAATACGAAATAATGTGAGGAATAATTTGCCAATTATTTCCATCCCGAAAGCCATTCCGTTATTCTCAACAAAGCAAATCTTAAACCAGCTCAATACGTCAATATTTTCACCTAAAATAAAGTTTAATTTAATGTATATTTTAACGGCTTGATCGATAAATAATACAATGAATATCAGGAGTAACGATTTTTTTGTGATGGACATTTTAGTGCAAAATTGATGAATAATTTAACGAAAATTACAGGGGGTTAAAAATAAGAAATTCGGCAACAGTAAATTGCCCTGTTGCCGAATCTGTATTTTCAAAACGTATTTATTTTTGGTCGTTTTTAGCTTCAATACTTAATGTGGCATGAGGCACAGCGCGTAAACGTTCTTTAGGAATCAATTTGCCTGTTTCGCGACATATTCCATACGTTTTATTCTCGATGCGAACCAATGCAGCCTGCAAGTGTTGAATAAATTTTATCTGGCGTTGAGCCAATCGTCCGGACTCTTCTTTCGAAAGAGTTGCTGCACCTTCTTCCAAAACCTTGAAAGTAGGAGAGGTGTCCATAACATCATTTCCATCAAGGTTGGTTATACCATTGCGCAATAACTCATAATCCTTTTGTGCTTTTTCAAGTTTTTCGAGAATAATTTCACGAAATTCTGCTAATTCAGCATCATTGTATCTTGTTTTTTCCGACATAGTTGTATTTTTTTTAAAGATTAATAAGTCAATTTGCTTTGTGCAATTATAGTTTAAACCACATTAACAAAATTGACTGCGAAAATAAGAAAATTGTTTCAGTTAACCAATTATTTTACTGTTTATTTAGTATTTGTTTAATTTGCTTTTTCAATTGATATTTTTACTGTATAATCCTCAAAATCAAGTTCAGTAAAATCGCTTAAACTATCCACCAAAATAACAGCGTTTGCTAATGTTTGGGACGCAATGTAAACTGAAAATTCATTCACGGCCTCACTAATTTCAGCCCGACTTTCAATTTCAACCGATATTTTGTCCACAATTTCATAACCGTTCGATTTACGTATATTTTGAATCCGGTTTACCAATTCACGGGCAATGCCTTCGCGTAATAAATTTTCGGTAACAGTTATGTCAAGAGCTACGGTTAATTTGCCTTCGTTTGCTACCAACCAGCCCGGCATATCTTCCGTAATTATTTCAACATCCTCGGTTGTAAGCTCAACGTTGCCCGTTGCTAATTCAATTATGTATGTCCCGTTTTTCTCGATTTCAGCAATTTCCTGATTCCCAAATGAGTTCATAGCCAGTGCTATTTCCTTCATTTGTTTACCGTATTTCTTTCCCAATGTTTTGAAATTTGGTTTGATTTTTTTTACCAGATTTTCCATGTCATTTTCAGCCGGAATCACTTCAAGTTGCTTAACATTGACTTCTGCTTTTACCAAATCTGCTATGTAAATCAACTGGTTAAAAGTTAGCTCATCGGGCGCCGGTATAACAGCTTTTGTTAATGGTTGACGTACTTTCTTATCTGCTTTGCGACGTAATGCAAGAATCATCGACGACGCTTGTTGAGCTAACTGCATACATTCTTCCAGATTGGTGTCAATTAGTTCTTCGTTGTACGAAGGGAAATCGGCTAAATGTACTGATTCATTTTTGTCTTTTCCGGTCACTACATTCAAATCGAGAAACAACTGATCGGAAAAGAAAGGAGCAATCGGTGCCATTAATCGGGCAACAGTCTCCAAACAAGTATACAAAGTCTGGTAAGCCGAAATTTTATCTTCGTTGTATTCGCCACCCCAATATCTTTTGCGATTAAGCCTTACATACCAGTTACTCAGGTTTTCGCCTACAAAGTCCGATATTGCACGTCCTGCACGGGTTGGTTCATACGTTTCGTAATACGAAGTTACGTCCTTTACCAATGTGTTTAACAATGAAATAATCCATCGGTCAATTTCGGGTCGTTTTTCAATTGGGATTTCGGTTTCGGCAAAAGTGAATTTATCCACATTGGCGTAAAGCGAAAAAAATGAATAGGTGTTATAAAGTGTACCAAAAAATTTACGTCGTACTTCTTCAACTCCTTCAATGTCAAATTTCAAATTGTCCCAAGGCGAAGCATTGGTCATCATGTACCAGCGAAGTGGATCGGAACCGTATTTCTCAATTGCAGAGAATGGATCGACACCATTTCCAAGGCGTTTTGACATTTTATTGCCATTTTTGTCGAGCACTAACCCGTTTGAAATCACACTTTTGAAAGCAACTGAACCCCGAATCATGGTGCTAATCGCATGCAAAGTAAAGAACCAACCGCGTGTCTGATCAACGCCTTCCGAAATAAAGTCGGCAGGGTAGAAGTCGCCCGAATCTACCAGATTTGAATTTTCAAACGGGTAATGTAATTGAGCAAAAGGCATTGCACCTGAATCGAACCAAACATCAATCAGATCAAGTTCGCGTTTCATTGGTTTTCCATTGGCTGAAATCAGGATAATATTGTCAACATACGGGCGATGTAAATCAATATTCTTAACAGCATAATTTTCAGCAGAATATTCTCCTACTTTAAAATTTTTATATGGATTTTCGGTCATAAATCCAGCTGCAATTGATTTCTCAATTTCTGTGATGAGTTCTTCGACCGAACCGATGCATATTTCTTCAGTTCCATCATCGGTTCGCCAAATAGGAAGCGGAGTTCCCCAATAGCGGCTTCGTGATAAATTCCAATCCTGTAAATTTTCAAGCCATTTGCCAAACCTGCCTGTTCCTGTTGATTGAGGTTTCCAATTGATGGTATCGTTCAAAGCCATCATCTCTTCACGACATGCCGTTGATTTTATAAACCAACTATCTAAAGGATAATACAATACCGGTTTGTCAGTTCGCCAGCAATGCGGATAGCTATGTATATGTTTTTCAATTTTAAAAGCCAGACCTTGTTGTTTCAACATCACACAAATATCAATATCAAGTGTTGTTTCGCTGTCTTTTAATTTTTCATCGTAAGCATTTTTCACATAACTTCCTGCGAATTGTGAATACAATTCTGTATTTACTTTCGTAGTAACAAACTCAGGATCCAGATCTTCAATTTTATAGAATTTTCCGTTTCGGTCAACCATGGGTTGGCGGTTACCTTCTTTATCTGTTACCATCAAAGGTGGAACGCCATTTTGTTTAGCCACACGGTCGTCATCAGCCCCAAATGTAGGAGCAATGTGAACGATACCTGTACCATCCTCAGTAGTTACGAAATCGCCGGTAATTACCCGGAAGGCGTTGTTACCCGGATTTACCCAGGGTATAAGTTGCTCGTATTCAAGACCGGAAAGCTCCGAACCTTTGCAATTTCCTATAATCTCATATTCGTTTTTCCCCATTACTGCACTTAGCAAGTTCTCAGCAAGAATAAGATTGCATTCTTGTTTAGTATAAGGGTTACTGGTTTTTATCAGTACATATTCAATATTTGGACCAACACAAAGGGCAGTATTTGATGGCAAAGTCCAGGGAGTAGTAGTCCATGCGAGAAAATACACCTCTCCCTGACCCTCCCCAAAGGTGAGGGGAAATGCGTTAAATATCTTTTTTATATGCTCGAAATTTCGTTCTCCGGCATTTTCCCCTCCTTTGGAGGGGACTAAGGGGAGGTGAAACTGAGCTACGCAGGTTGTATCTTTAACATCGCGATAGCATCCGGGCTGGTTCAGTTCGTGGGTCGAAAGCCCGGTACCAGCTGCCGGTGAAAAAGGTTGTATGGTGTAACCTTTGTATAGTAAGTTTTTGTTGTATAGCTGTTTAAGTAACCACCATAGGGTTTCAATATACCGATTGTCGTAGGTAATATATGGGTCATTCATATCAACCCAATAGCCCATTTTAGTCGTTAAATCTTCCCATTCTTTTGTGTATTTCAATACATCATGTCGGCAAGCTGCATTGTATTCATCCACACTAATTTTGGAGCCAATGTCTTCTTTGGTTATGCCTAATGCTTTTTCCACACCAAGTTCCACGGGTAATCCATGTGTATCCCAACCTGCTTTACGTTTTACCTGGAAGCCCTTCATGGTTTTATAACGACAGAAAATATCCTTGATGGTGCGTCCCATTACATGATGAATTCCGGGTAAACCATTTGCAGAAGGTGGTCCTTCATAAAATACAAATGAAGTTTTTCCCTTGCGGGTTTCAATACTTTTATGAAACACATCAAGTTCTTTCCAGCGCGACAGAATTTCTTTGTTTACGTCGGATAGATTTAGTCCGGAATATTCTTTAAATTTTTTCATCAAAATAGAATACAAATATTGCTTTTTTAATATAAAGAGTTGATTAGTCAGGTATTTATACCCATTAATTCAGGGGTGCAAAATTACTAAAAATAAATGATATAAATATCAAAATAAAAAAACCGCAAACTACTAAATTTGCGGTTTTCTAATATGATTAAAATGTTAAAAAATTAACTACCTGTTTTCTTTGCAGCTGCGTAAATAATTTTCAACGCACTTGCATTTCGTAATTCTTTTTTAATATCATTCACAATTCCCATTTTGGTATCTTTATCAGCTTTGATCGAAACGGTTAACAAAGGTTGATCTTCTTCCTTCATTGCACTTCGTTCATTGATGATAAATTGTTGAAGTTCTGAAACATCAGCAAAAGCATCTCCAAGTTGAATACGGGTTTCCGATCCGAAAGTTTTTTTCAAATCTTCCATTGGTTTACCTACGTAAATATATCTTGTTAATGATTTATTCTCAAGTTTTTCAGCTTCAGATGCCATTGGAGGCGAAACTCTAACTTTAAATGTTACTTCTTTCATGGTTGTTACAGCCATAAAAAAGAACAGGAACATGAAAATAATATCAGGTAACGATGATGTTGCTAAAGCAGGAGTTTCCCTATCTTCTTTTTTTCTAATTTGTGCCATTATTTCACCCCTCCATAATTTTTTGGTTCTGCTTCCGATATTTTTTGAGGATATGCGGCTTGTATAGCTTTTTGATGAGCTTCATCCAATTCGCTATATTCTTTTCCGAATTTTGATTTAGATAATTCATTTCGTAATTCAGAGTATGCAGCTACCAATTCGTTTTGAACTTCAATGTAAGCCTGATATTGCGTATCCACGTCATTCTGCAATGAAATTACATGTTCTTTTGTTATTTCCATTTCTCCAATTAAAGGAATCGTAACTTTGGATTTAACAGGAAGAGTAAGTTCGTTTGCATCATTTCTGATGAATTCTTTTGTTTTTGCACGTAATTCCTTTACGCTGATTTCAGTCCCCTGTACTAACAATTGATTCTGACTATTGATTTTTACAACGAAAAGATTTCGTTTGTTAATATCAACAGGTGGAATGTCCTGATCAGGTGGAAGAGGTGGCGGGAGCCTTCTCGTCAAACCTGTGGTGGAACCCATAGATGTTGTTACAAGGAAGAAAATCAAAAGTAAGAACGCAATATCAGCCATCGAACTTGAGTTAATCTCGCTGGTTTTTCTTTTCTTTCCCATGATTAATTAATTCTAACTTAGTTTTACTCTTTTTTATTTGAGTTTTGAATAAATAGCTGACCCTGCAATAGTTAATGCTAAACCAATAAATAAAGCATAAATTGCAAAAATGATCATATCAGTAAATTGCGCCCAAAAACCTACATTATCAGTACCTTCATATCCGATAATCGAAACTTTATCAGGACTTCCTAATAACCATGCAACAACAAATATTACAACAAATAATGCTATTGGGATAAGTGATTTTATGCCGGCTGCTGGATTTTCAATAAGTTTTTTAACAAAACCAATTAAAGTCAACAATAAAGTAATACCTATTGCAAGTATAACTAAAAAGTAGCACCAGTATAAAAGAGGATCAGTGAATTTTGGAACCGTGAGCGTGTCCTCTCCTACACTCAAAGATTCTGCATTACCTCCAAAATAAATAAGTGCAACTAATACGATTGATATTAGTCCCAAAACATAAATTGTCATTCTGGAGATATTTCCTATTAAATTTGACATATCAAAAATTTTTGAGGTTTATTTTTTTTCGTGTTTTACAATGATATCAAGTAATGAAATAGAAGAATCTTCCATATCGTTTGTCATACCTTCAATCAAAGTAAGAATGTAATTAAAGAATACCTGAAGGATCATAGCAACGATAAGACCGAATACAGTAGTTAAAAGAGCTACTTTCATACCACCTGCTACTACGGTTGCCGAGATATCACCTACTTGTTGGATTTTGTCGAATGCCTGGATCATACCAATTACAGTTCCCAAGAATCCTAAACTTGGAGCAAGTGTAATAAATAACGATACCCAAGTCAAATTCTTTTCTAATAAACCAAGTTGTACTCCACCATAAGAAGCTACTGATTTCTCAACAACATCAATGCCTTCATCGTAGCGTGAAAGTCCCTGATAGAATATGGAAGCCACAGGTCCGCGAGTGTTACGACATACGTCCAAAGCTGCTGATACACCACCTTTATCCCATGCGTCTTCGATATTGGTTAATAATTTTTTTGTGTTTGTAGAAGAAAGACTTAAATACATGATACGTTCGATACAAAGAGCTAAGCCTACGATTAAACAGAAAGCGATAGGAGCCATCCAGCCAGCACCACCTTCAATAAATTTTTGTTTTAAACCTTTGTGCATACCGCCTTCTGCAGCTACTGGAGCGGCGGTTTCCTCAGTAACCTGAGTAGAATCTGTTAAAGCAGCTGTAGCTGAGTCTGTTTGGGCTACTTGTTCAGTTGCGGTTGAATCTTGTGCAACTACTTTTAAAGTGCTTCCAAAATTGAAAATCGCTACGATTGATAAGATTGCAAATACCTTTTTCATTTTACTTTTTTTTTAAATTTAAATTTGTTTTTATTTATTTATCTATTTAATTCATTTATATTCAATTATTTGCGGAGAGGAAGAGATTCGAACTCTCGATACGATTCCACACCGTATATACGCTTTCCAGGCGTACCTCTTCAACCACTCGAGCACCTCTCCAAAACGTGGCGAAGTTAAGAAAAAAAATATAAAATGCAATATATTTATTTGATTTTGTAAAACAGATTTCTTAATTTCTTCAAAATGTTCAAAAAAGTCACAGTTTTAACAGTGTTTTAAAAATATTTAACGAATTAGCATCGGTAATTTTAATGATTTCCGTTTCATCAAGCTTATAAATTTCAGCAATTTTTTTAACTATTAAATTTAAATGAGCGCTTTCATTTCTTTTTCCTCTGAAAGGAGCCGGTGTCAGATATGGAGCATCGGTTTCTACTACCATATTTGATGCATCAATCTGACTGAGCACTTCGGATAGTTTTGAGTTCTTAAATGTAACAATACCATTTATGCCCAACATGAATCCTCCGAAGTTTATTATTTCGTTTGCATCTTGAATGTCGCCGGTGAAACTATGGAAAATTCCTTTCAGGTTACTTCCTTTGTAAGGCGCTAATGCTTGCATGGTTTCACGAAATGAATCACGAACATGAATAATTATTGGTAAATCATATTCCAGTGCCCAGTCTGTTTGCTTTTGAAAAGCAATGATTTGTTCCTTTAAATACGTTTTATCCCAGTATAGATCAATGCCAATTTCACCTATTCCAACCCATTTTCTGCGCTCGAGCTCTTTTTTTACTATTTCAAGTTCCTCTTCAAAATTGCTGTTTACACTTGTTGGATGTAAACCAATGCAAGCGTGACAGAAACCCGGAAATTCATTTTCGAGAGCCAACATGCGTGGGAGTGAATTACTATCAATATTGGGTAATATTATATGTTCAATCCCAACGTTTACTGCTCTTTGAATTGCCTCGGTACGGTCTGCATCGAATTCTTCGGAATATATATGAGAATGTGTATCAATCAAAACATTTACAATTTTTTCATTTACAATTTACAATTCTCATTTAGCTTTCATTTATTGTATGAAATGGTAAATAGTAAATTGTATAATTGTCAATTCTTTTTTATTCCCACTCAATTGTTGCAGGTGGTTTCGAGCTTATGTCGTAAACAACCCGGTTTACGCCTTTTACTTTATTAATTATATCGTTCGAAACTTTGGCTAAAAACTCATAAGGCAGTTGTGCCCAGTCGGCTGTCATAGCATCCGTCGAAGTTACTGCCCTTAGTGCAATGGCATTTTCGTAGGTTCTTTCATCGCCCATAACGCCTACCGACTGAACCGGAAGTAGTATAGCGCCTGCCTGCCATACTTTGTCGTATAAGTTCCAGTCACGTAATCCATTGATAAAAATATCATCGGCTTCCTGCAGAATCTGAACTTTTTCGGGTGTAATGTCTCCAAGTATGCGCACCGCCAATCCCGGTCCGGGGAATGGTTGACGTTTTATTAAATGGTGCATCATTCCCAGTTCGTTTCCTACGCGACGAACTTCATCTTTAAAAAGCAGACGTAATGGTTCACATAGTTTTAGATTCATTTTTTCGGGCAGACCGCCCACATTGTGATGCGATTTGATAACAGTTCCTGTAATGGAAAGCGATTCAATAATATCAGGATAAATTGTTCCTTGAGCTAACCATTTGACATCCTTAATTTTATGTGCTTCCTGATCAAATATGTCGATAAAACCTGATCCTATAATTTTGCGTTTCTTTTCAGGGTCCGATTCGCCTTTTAGCATATCGTAAAAGTAGTCTTTTGCATTTACACCAATCACATTCAAGCCCAAATGCTCGTAATCTTTCATTACAGTTTCGAACTCATTCTTGCGTAGTAAGCCGTGATCTACAAATATACACGTCAGATTTTTACCAATCGCTTTGTTGAGCAGAACTGCGGCTACCGATGAATCAACACCGCCTGATAACCCAAGCACTACTTTGTCATTTCCAAGTTGTGACTTCAGTTGTGCAACGGTAGTTTCGATAAAAGATGCCGGCGACCAGTCGCGTTTGCAACCACAAATATTCAGGAAATTTTCAAGAAGCAACATTCCATCCAGGGTATGAAAAACCTCCGGATGAAATTGTACGCCCCATGTTTTTTCTCCTTCTATATGAAATGCAGCCAATTCTAAATCGTCCGAACTTGCAATTTTTTTGAAATTCGCGGGAATTTTTGTGATTGAATCGCCATGCGACATCCAGATTTGTGAGCCAGAATTAATGTCTTTGAAAAGCGGGTCATTGTTGTCGATATACGAAAGATTAGCCCGACCATATTCACGTGAACCTGCTGCTTCAACATTTCCACCGGCGGTATAGGCCATAAACTGAGCACCATAGCAAATACCCAGAACCGGATATTTACCACGAATTTGATTTATATCTGCTTTAAATGCTGTAGGATCGTAAACCGAGTAAGGACTTCCGGAAAGAATCACACCTTTAATATCTCCGGTTTGTTCAGGAAATTTGTTGTAAGGAATTATTTCGCAATATTCCTTTAATTCACGCAAACGCCTGCCAATCAACTGAGTAGTTTGAGAACCAAAGTCGAGAATAATGATTTTTTCCATAAATAATTTTTATTAAAATACTTTATTCTAATTTTGTGCAAAAGTATGAAAAATATGAATGGTTTGCAAATGAATACAATCGTTTTTATTTGATGTATTTTTCCAATACATCTCCACCAAATGTTCCTGAATATCTATTTGGATTATTTTTAGAATTTGATAAAAGAAAAATAAATCAACAATGTCTGTATTGTGTTTTTTTTGAAGTTTTAAACTCATTATGAAATAAAAAACGACATTATGATTATAATGTCGTTTTTTAAAATATTTAGCTTATTGATTTTTATCTTACAATTGCTTTGTATGACTTTCCATTGATTTTCAACAGGTACAATCCTGAATTAAGATTATCAATAGTATATGTATTATGGAAATCAGCTTGTTTTACCAAAGCACCTTGCATCGAATATACCAACATAGTTGCATTACCTTCCAATTCAACCAAAATACGGGAATTTTCAGAATTAATTTTTACTGCAGGTTTTTCGGGTGTTGCGGTTGATGTCATAATGCAATCAACAATTGTGTAGCTCTTGTCTGCAGCAACAACAAAACATGTATTGGAACTAATATTATTAATATTTGCAGTTTGATTTCCAGTGGCATCATTAAAAATGATGCTGACAGTAGTAATCTGAGGAATCGTAAATTCCCACCAGTCACCATTCTGAGTCATTATAGTTCCAGGCCAAGGATTATTAGTTGCATCGCCCCAATAGTAAATGTATGTGCTTGGCCAAGGTGATCTTGTTTTAATAGTAACGTCTTTTTTAACTGCTGCGGGATCATAAACAGCACCCCAGCATTGCACAACATCGTTGGGACTATAAGTTCTATCTCCGATATCTGAGGAACAGTCAGCTTGTTTTTCAACATAAGCCCAAGTTGGTCCACTGCAATATTTATAACCTTCAGTACCTGTAGCATTACTAATTGTAATTGTGTAATGTGTTGCATCAACTTTTGTCATTTCTATTTGACCCCAATTGGCAGTAGGTGCAGCAAAATCTCCGGCAATGTAACATTTAATTGTTCCGGCAGGTACAGTAACATTGTAAGTTACCTCAGCACTTAAAGTAAAACTGATAAGCGCTCCAATGGATAATAAAAGTAAAAATTTCTTCATAATTTTTTTAATTTAATAGATTGTTAAACATTTGATAATTAATGATGCAAATATATCTTATACTTTTTATTATTTTTTCAAAATTTAGTCTTTTCTCTGTATTTCTAACCGCAAACGTTTGCAATAGCTGTTTTATATCAGATTATTACAATATTGGTAATCATTATTTATATGAATCATTTGCTTTAATATTTTTGATAGTATCTGAGTAATTTAAATTTTAAATAGTTTTTAAATTAATATTTTCAGAACCCCTCATTTTTATTTATCTTTGCAGTCCTTATTTTTTAAGAAATAATTAATTACTACGTTGAATTACAAACAATTGTATTTTAGTCACACAATCGGAAATTGTAAATTTATAAATTGTAAATAAAATAAAATGGAACTCGCAAGCAAGTACAACCCAACAGACATCGAATCGAAATGGTATCAATATTGGTTAGATAATGGTTTTTTTAGTTCAAAACCCGATGGTCGCGAACCTTATACCATTGTCATACCACCTCCAAATGTTACGGGTGTACTTCACATGGGACACATGCTTAATAACACCATTCAGGATGTATTGGTGCGTAGGGCGCGTATGCAAGGCAAAAATGCCTGCTGGGTTCCCGGGACCGATCATGCATCCATTGCTACCGAAGCCAAAGTCGTAGGGAAACTGGCTGCCGAAGGTATCAAAAAAACTGATTTGACTCGTGATGAATTTTTAAGTCATGCCTGGGAGTGGACACACAAACACGGAGGTATCATTCTGGAACAATTGAAAAAACTGGGTGCTTCGTGCGATTGGGATCGTACAGCTTTCACGATGGATGAACCACGTTCGGAAAGTGTGCTTAAGGTTTTCGTGGATTTATACAATAAAGGTCTGATATACCGCGGAGTACGTATGGTAAACTGGGACCCGAAAGCACAGACAGCATTGAGTGATGAGGAAGTAATTTTTAAGGAAGTAAATGGTAAACTTTATTATTTGCGCTATAAAATTGAAGGCGAAGAGGGTTACGCTGTTGTGGCAACAACGCGTCCGGAAACAATTATGGGCGATACAGCTATGTGTATTAATCCAAACGATCCGAAAAATGCGCATCTAAAAGGAAAAAAAGTATTTGTTCCTTTGATTAATCGTCTTATTCCGGTTATTGAAGATGATTATGTGGATATTGAGTTTGGAACCGGTTGTCTGAAAGTGACTCCCGCACACGATGTAAATGATTATATGCTGGGCGAGAAATATAATTTGCCTTCGATCGATATTTTTAATGATAACGGAACATTGAACGAAAATGGTGCGCAATATGCTGGTATGGATCGTTTTGACGTACGTAAACAAATTGAAAAAGATTTAGAAAATGCAGGACTTATTGAAAAAACCGAACCTTATACCAACAAGGTAGGTTTTTCGGAACGCACCGATGTAGTTATTGAGCCAAAACTTTCCATGCAATGGTTTATGAAAATGGAGGAGTTGGCTAAACCTGCTTTGGATGCGGTTATGAGTGATGATATTCAACTTTATCCTGCCAAGTTCAAGAACACATACCGCCATTGGATGGAAAATGTGAAGGATTGGTGTGTTTCGCGCCAACTTTGGTGGGGACACCGAATTCCGGCCTATTTCCTGCCTCAGGGAGGTTTTGTAGTGGCATTGTCAAAAGAAGAAGCATACCAGAAAGCATTGGCGATTGTCAATTATCCTTTGTCAGTTGACGATCTCCGTCAGGATGAAGATTGTTTGGATACATGGTTTTCGTCGTGGTTGTGGCCTATTTCGGTTTTCGATGGCATAAATAATCCTGAAAACGAAGATATTAAATATTATTATCCGACCAATGATTTGGTAACTGGCCCAGATATTTTGTTTTTCTGGGTAGCACGCATGATAATTGCCGGATACGAATTTAAAGGTGAAATGCCTTTCAAAAGGGTTTATCTTACCGGTATTGTCCGCGATAAATTGGGTCGTAAAATGTCAAAAACACTTGGCAATTCGCCCGATCCACTTGACTTAATTGAAGATTTTGGTGCTGATGCTGTGCGTTTGGGTATGTTACTAACCGCTCCGGCTGGAAACGATTTACCTTACGATGACAGCCTTTGTGAACAGGGTCGTAATTTCAATAATAAAATTTGGAACGCTTTTCGCCTCGTAAAAGGCTGGGAAGTAGCTGATATTGAACAGCCTGAATCGGCTCGCTTAGCGGTGAAATGGTTCGAAATGCAATTGAATAAAACCTTGTTGGAGATTGATGATCTGTTCTCAAAATACCGTCTATC
>JAKLIM010000480.1 GCA_022709605.1 Bacteroidota bacterium
TCGACTTTCCAACTTGCCGAGCTCCTCGAAGTAAAAGTGGTTTACGTCTACTTTCGTTTTTCCATGTCAGTAAATCGCTATCTATCTTGCGTTTGTAGTACATCCTGTATGTCAATTATATATTAATTTTTCACAAAGATAATACTTTTTCTAATTTTTTCGACCCAATATTGAATAATAAAATGAATTATTTCGACCCAATAATAGTATTTAAACTACATTTTTTCGTCCCAATATTTCAATTTTCCATTTTTTCGTACCCAATCTTACTTTTTCAATACCAAAATCTCCTCTTTTTCTTGTTCCCCTTTATGGGTTAGGGATGGTCTTTTCTCATACGCCTCCACAATCCTCTGTACCAATTTATGCCGAACAATGTCTTTTACATCAAATTCAACTTTGGCTATACCTTTTACATTTTTCAGCACTTGTAATGCATCTATCAAACCGGATTTTTGCTGGTATGGCAAGTCAATTTGCGTCATATCGCCGGTTACTATCATTTTTGCATTCAATCCCATGCGTGTCAGGAACATTTTGATTTGCATGGTGGTTGTGTTTTGTGCTTCGTCCAGAATAACCACGGCATCGCTCAGTGTTCGTCCACGCATAAAAGCCAGTGGCGCAATTTGAATAGTGCCGTTCTCCATGTATTCTTTGAGTTTGAGCGGTGTAATCATGTCCTGCAAGGCATCGTAAAGCGGTTGCAGATACGGATCAATTTTTTCCTTCATATCGCCGGGCAAAAAACCAAGCTTTTCGCCGGCCTCCACAGCAGGGCGACTGAGGATAATCTTTTTAATTTCTTTGTTTTTCAACGAGCGAACTGCCAGTGCAATAGCGGTGTAGGTTTTCCCCGAACCGGCTGGTCCGATGGCAAATAACAAATCGTTGGTTTCAAAATCTTTTACCAGTTTTTGTTGGTTGGCGGTGCGAGCCATAATGGATTTGCCGTTCACACCGTGCAGAATAAGGTTGTCGAATCTGATTTCGACCGGTTCACTGCCTTTAACGATTTCGATAATATTTTCTTCGGATAAAGAATTATTATCCAGACAAAAACGTTCGATTTTTTTAATATTTTCGATCAACCGATCGGCTTCTTCGTCGCTTCCCGATACTTTTACAACATGTCCACGCGCCATTAATCGCAAATTGGGATGCAGGTTTTTCAACAACTGAATATTTGAGTTATTGATACCGTAAAAAACGGTTGAATCGGTATGTTCGGAAAGTTCGAAAATATGTTCTGTCATTAATAATATATTTTAGCTTTTCCAAAGTTTAGAACTTTGGAAAAGCTTTTGTTTGTAATTTATTAATAAGCAAACAACGGATAAGCTTCCATTGTTTTGTTCACGCGATCACGAACGGAAGCAATTATAGTTTCGTTCTCTACATTTGAAAGTACTGTTTCAATCATTTCGGCAATTTCCGACATCAATTCTTCTTTTGCACCACGTGTTGTGATAGCCGGAGTTCCCAAGCGAATACCTGAAGTCTGAAAAGCAGAGCGACTATCGAATGGTACCATATTTTTATTTACGGTAATATCAGCTTCAACCAATGCTTTTTCGGCCACTTTGCCTGTTAATTCAGGAAATTTTGAACGCAAATCAACCAACATGGAGTGATTGTCGGTTCCGCCCGAAACAATTGTGAACCCACGTGAAATCAGCGCATTTGCCAAAGCAGCAGCATTTTTCTTAACTTGCAACTGATATTCTTTGTATTCAGGTTCAAGACATTCGCCAAACGAAACAGCTTTTGCGGCAATGACATGCTCCAGCGGACCGCCCTGAATTCCGGGAAAAACAGCAGAGTCGAGTAGGGTTGACATCATCTTTGTTTCTCCTTTTGGAGTTTTTACACCAAACGGATTTGGAAAATCTTTTCCAATGAGGATGACTCCACCTCTTGGACCCCTCAATGTCTTATGAGTTGTAGATGTTACAATATGAGCGTGTTTTACAGGGTTTTCAAGTAATCCAGCTGCAATTAATCCAGCTGGATGAGCCATATCAATCATCAATAATGCCCCAACCTTATCTGCAATAGCACGCATGCGTTTGTAATCCCACTCTCTTGAGTATGCCGAAGCACCACCAACAATTACTTTTGGTTTATGCTCGATGGCTAAGGCTTCCATTTGATCGTAATCAACACGACCTGTTTCTTTATCCACATTGTATTCGCAAGGTTTGTAAAGAATTCCAGAGCTGTTTACCAACGAGCCGTGCGATAAGTGACCGCCATGTGATAAATTTAAGCCTAAAAATTTATCACCCGGATTAAGGCAAGCCAAAAATACAGCTGCATTGGCCTGAGCGCCCGAGTGTGGTTGTACATTAGCCCATTCAGCACCGAAAACCTCTTTCAAACGGTCGATTGCAATCTGTTCGCTTTGGTCAACTACTTCGCAACCACCGTAATAGCGTTTGCCCGGATAACCTTCAGCATATTTG
>JAKLIM010000481.1 GCA_022709605.1 Bacteroidota bacterium
GTTGGAGTTACAGTTGCAGGAACAATAGTTAATATATGATCCACTGAGTTTAAAGTAAGCGTATAATAACCATCAGCAGGAACCTTGAAATCACTTGAACCACCATCGTTATGTTTTGGTTGTGTAATATCATTGTTTGTTCCACCCCATTGTTCGTCCCAGTTACCAAGGTCGCGAATAAGTTTGAAACCACGTGAAGCCCAGAAATAACCGGTATAAGTGAACATACCATCACCGGCAGCATTAAAGTATTCTCCGGGTACAACTGTCATCGGATAAATTGAAACACCCAAACCAGCCGCTGAATTATCCCAGGCGCCGTTGGCCATACCTATTATAAAGTAAGGACGAGGCGTAAATTCAGTATACGATTTTAACGGATTTTTGTAAGGCGTAGCTTTGAACGACAATACCGAAGAAGTTACAGCAGTTTGTAATCCGCCACTATTAATAACAGCCATAACGCGGGCATAAAGTGTTTGCTCAGCTACAGCATTATTGTAGGCCAACAACTTATCATTCAGTTCCTGATACCCGATTTTAATGTCTTCGTTTACTTTACCTGAGTAAGTCGACGTCATATTAACGTAGGTTGAGAAATCAGCTTTGTTTGATATTTGAAGTTTATACGATAAAACAGCTGCCGTATCGATAAGCGTAGGCAATGAAGTACAAGTTAATAGCGCAAAACTATTTGGCAATTGCGTCACCTGAATTGCTATTGGGCTTACACCGGTTTTAAGAGCTACCACAAAATTTGCATCCTGTTTTGCACCTTGCTCATAGCCACCAGGTTCGGCAACGAGTTGATTGGCGTAAGGATCTTCGCAAGCTGTGAAAGCCAATCCAATAACAAGCGAAAATATGAATAATATTGTTTTTTTCATTTTCAATAAAATTTAATTTGTTTAATACATTTTCTTTTGGATAGAACTACCGCTTTTATGCGGCAGTTCTATTTTTAAAGTATTATTGGATAAAATAATAGCTGGCATCAATATCATTGAAGATAACAGTATATTTTCCGGCTTTGTAAAGTATATTTTTACCACCCGGTGTTGCGATACCTACAGGGAAAGCAGCTGCACCCCAGTTCACATCCCAATTACCGTTTGCTCTGAATTTACATCCACCATCCGAAGCTGCATTTGCAGCAAAGGTGTATGTAACATACCAAACGTGATTGTTAGTAGTTTCTGCCGGACTCATTACCACATCGGCAGCCCATCCATTAAATTCACCAATCAGACCCACACTTGCCATCTTAGGAGGAGTTATTGCAGCCGCTTCAACTTTCAGTGTATTATTAATTGAATTCAACGTAATGGTGTAATAACCATCAGCAGGTACCTTTATGTTCGAAGGTTCTTCACCGGCAATAGCTTTACTTATCAGGTTATTGATGCCATCACCACCTTTATTTCCCCATTGTTCCGACCAGCCACCGATATCACGTATCAGTTTAAATGATCTCGATGCCTGGAAATAGCCTGTAAATACATATTCACCAGCACCCTGAGCATTGTATTTATTTCCTGGCACAACATTGAGCGGTATCAACGATTTACCTAAACCTTCGTTGCTGTTATTCCATGCTCCATCTCCTAAACCAACGATATAGTAAGGAACGGGAGTCACTTCGGTATATGCCATCAGAGGTTCGATATAAGGCTGTACTTTAATCATAATTACATTAGAGTAAAGGGGCTTCACTGTTGTTACCGAATCGTTAAGCGGGCTGTTTGTAGCTTCGCTCACTACAGCTTTCAAACGTACATAAACATCTTTTGTTACAACAGGATCGGGCAAGATTCCACCATGGAGTGCTATCATTGCTTTGTTCATCTCTTTGGTGTTAATATTCACCTTCTCGCCATTTATTGCTGTTGGCAAACTCTGATAAGTGCCTTCGGCAAAAGTATTGGCAAAACTTACCTGAGTAGTATAAGTTACTGCCGCCGTAAAGCCATAATCAGGCTGTACACAGGTCAGCGCGTCCATTTCTTTGGTTGCATTAGCATCCGAAAGAACGTAGGTCCAGTTGCTGTATTGCGATTCGTTCAGAACAAAAGTCAGGGAGCCATCGAGAGCAGCTGAATTTATAATCGGGCTGGCAGCCTCATCTTCACACGAAGTGAACATTACAAGGCTTAATAAAATCCCGAATACTATCTTAATATTTATATTCTTCATATTCATATTATTTTAAAATTTTATTAGAATTAATTAATAACCTGTATTTTGTTCCAAATTTGGATTAGCTGTCAAATCGGTAGTTGGAATAGGGAACAAGTTGTAGTTAGCACTGAATTTTGTTCCGGCCATTGATCCACCTTGTATTGTTCAGGTGTCATAAAATCCCAACCACCCGCATAATCCTGTAAATCGGCACGGTCGTCAATAAGAATTCCGGGTTGGAGTTGTCGCACCATTTTTATCAATTCAACAGATCCCCAGTCGTCAC
>JAKLIM010000482.1 GCA_022709605.1 Bacteroidota bacterium
GTAAAATCGAACTGATTTGGATAAGCCAACGAGTAAAAACCATTGGCACCATACGCTTTTTGCTGGTAAGAAGCCTGAAAGTCGAACTTTCCTGCATTCTCTGTTCGTATAATTGTTTGTGAGAAAGCATTGTACATTCTGAAATCAGTATTTTCGCGGTAACCTTCACTACTTTTGTGCGACAATGAAATAAACGATTGTATTTTTTCGCTGCCTAATGCCGCGGTTAATGATTGACCAAAACTGTTGTAACTTCCACCGGTTAATTGACCGGTAAGTTCTTTTTTGATATTTTTTTCTGTTACAATATTTATGGCTCCGCTAAAAGCATTTGGTCCATAAATACGTGCAGATGAACCTTGTAATACTTCTACCCGCATCACATCGGCCAAATCGAGCGGAATGTCAAGGTTGTAATGTCCGGTTTGAGGATCGGTGATATTCACGCCGTTCAGCAGTACCAAAACCTGATCGAATGACCCACCGCGCATGCTGATATCAGCTTGTGTGCCGTTTATACCGCGGTTGCGGATGTCAATTCCCGGAATACTTTCCAGCAGTTCATCAATGCTGTTTACCGATAGCTTTTGAATATCTTTCTTGCTGAGTACAGTCACAATTCGTCCCATATCAGAGAAAATTTTGTTGCGCTCGGCTACAACATCAATGCCCGACAGGTTTACATGTACAGTGTCCGTTTGTGTTTGACCGAATGAAAGTGGTATGGCAATTAAAGCCAAAATTAAACTAATAAATAATTTTGCATTCATATTTTGTAATAAAAAAACGGTTGAAAAGGGTAATAAAACCTTTTTCAACCGTTTAGGTGAAATATTTATAAGTATGTGCAGTAGTGTATTCCGACGAAGTTTCTGTCGTTAAGATTTCCTGCAATTGTTTTGTAAATAAAGTATTTTCAAGCAATAAATCATTCTGGTCACTTCCGGTTGTAGAGTGAAATTCAGTACATTTAGCTTTGAATTCACTTGTTTTCGAAACCGATTTTTCAGCGATTGAATTTGATAAAAACCCAATGGTAACACAAACTCCCAAACTTAAAAATACAGCATAATTAGCCCGGCTCCAGCGACGAAACCGAAGTGTATTTTTGAAGATATTGCGTTTTTGAGTTATCATTTAATTGCTTTTTAAAAAAAAGCCTCACTGAAATTTCAATAAGGCTTTTTTTGCTTTTATAAAAACGAATCTAAGAATTATTTTTTTAACTCTTGCGATGCTTTCAATTCATTTTTTGCATGCTTTCTTTTAAAGAATTCAAAAGTAATCGGCGAAGCAACAAAAACTGAAGAATATGTACCAATAGTAATACCGAATAACATTGCAAAAATAAATCCACGAATGGTTTCACCACCGAAAATAAAGATGGCAATCAAAACGATTATCGTACTCATTGCTGTACTAAACGTACGGCTTAACGTTGCATTGATAGCATCATTCATGGTTGTAAGTCTGTCTCGTTTCGGATACAAATGAACATTCTCACGTATACGGTCGAAAATGATCACGGTATCATTTACAGAGTATCCAACTACTGTCAGAATGGCCGCTATAAATGATTGGTCAACTTCCATAGAGAATGGCATGATACTGTATAAAAGAGAGAAAGTACCAATTGTTATCAACGCATCGTGTGCTAAAGCTATTGTAGCGCCCAAAGCATAACCTAGTTCACGGAAGCGAATAAATATGTATAACCCAATTGCTAACAAGGAGAAGATTACGGCCCAAACAGCAGCTGTTTTAATGTCATCTGCAATAGTAGGTCCTACTTTTTGTGAACTTTTGATGTTTTCTTTTACAAATTGTTCTTTTGTAACTGAAGCATTTAGTAATGGTTTTAAACCATTATAAAGTCTTCCTTCAACTTCGTCGTCAATATTTTCCGAATTATCATCAATTTTAAATTTGGTTGAAATACGAACCTGATTGTCAGAGCCGATGGTAATTACCTGTGCACTTGTTCCGTCAAACGAATTTGACAACATTTTTCGTACATCGTCTGTTTTTACAGGTTTGTCAAAGCTAACCACGTAATTTCGTCCACCGCTAAAGTCAACTCCCAAACTCAAACCACGTGTGGCGAATGAAATAAGTGAAATAGCAATCAAAGTTCCTGAAATAATATAGGCAATTTTACGGTTTCCGATAAAATCAATTTTTACATTCTGGAACCAGTTTTTCGTAAAATTGGTAGTAAAAGGTAGTTCTTTTGCTTTTTCTCTGTTTGCATAAGATACCAATAAAATACGGGTAAGGAACACAGCAGTAATGAATGATGTGATAATACCGATAATCAAAGTGTTAGCAAAACCTTTGATCGGTCCTGTTCCGAATATCGCAAGTACAATACCTGTAATTAATGTAGTTACCTGACCATCGACAATCGCTGAAATTGCATTCTTGAATCCGTCATCAATAGCACGTTTCATGGTTTTA
>JAKLIM010000483.1 GCA_022709605.1 Bacteroidota bacterium
TGTAAACCACGGTGCCTTTTTAAGGAATAATCCTATGCACCACAAGAAGATAACCAAGATGAACAACTCAGGTCGAATAAACTGAATAATTACTTCCCAATCCATTTTAAACAGCCCCTTTCGCTTTGTTTAATATAGCTACAAGCTCAACTAACTTCGTATTTGTTGTATCTTGGTTATCAAACAACCTACGAAATAATTCAGCCTGTTCTGCTTTACATTCATAACAATATTTTTGATTTGATTCGATTAGCGTTTTTAGTGCTGTATTTACTTCTGTATTCTTCTCGATAACCTTTATCAACTGTGCCTCCCTTTCAAGGTCTTGCTTTCTCCTAGCACTATTAATTGATGCCAATGTTTTCATCACCGGTATCAATGCTATAACTACAAGCACAAGTACAACCAGTAATACAATAATCGTACTATCACTTTGTTTAGCTAACTCAACTGCATTTTCCATATCATGTCCTCCTTTCACGCATTATTAACTACCAATAAACTTCAATTTCATATGTCGCTGTTAACCCATTACTGCTTGTCTTTTCAACAACTTCATCCAGCTTTTTTATGGCAATAGCACCGTTATTATACATAGCTGACACATTTGAAACACATGGTAAAACATCAGATAATTGATGCATTACAGCAGGCGACGTTTGACTTCCACCAGGACAAACCGTGTATCCAATTAGCGATCTCGTACTCATATCATATACAATTCCCGGCTTATAGGAATAACTTTGATAATGCCCAACGATAAAAATATATTTATCGTTACAAACAGAGCCAATTGCAAAAGAATAATCAGTAGACCCAGAAATATTACACGATGACGTAATCGTTTGTGTTGTTGGAGCTATATCGTTAACAAAGTCTGCATACTTTATCGTACTTCCAGAAAGCCAAAACGCTTCATTTCCATAAATATACATTGGCGTTATTGTACTTATTGAAGAATTTGAAAACGAATAAGTTGCCTCAGCAGAAGAAAAAGTATCATCCGCAAACACATACATTTTCCTATTTGCTGGCGTACTACTATTATAAACATGAATATAATACTTACCAGTTGCTTGAGCAAAACCTACTGTCTTATTTTCTGAACTTGAACTTCCAACAATTGCTGAAACGTTAACAGTTCTTACAGTATCTAAATAGTGATCGTATATCGACACAACACCTGCTAACGAACAAGCATACGTATAGCGTCCATCGCTTGTGTACGAATAATACGATTGATATGTATCAGACGGCCTCTTTATACAATCAAACTTTGTTTTTGATGCGCCAGTAAATTGATGTGTCAGCCCAATTGTGCCGATATTACCGTTTGCCTGTGCAACAGTAAAATCATATTGAAATTTCCAAGATACACCCAAGTCAGTTCTTGCTGCTAAAATTTGATTAGCTACATTATACGCACCTCTATAAGAGCCTGAACCTGATTGACTAGGTACGCCATAGCCTAGCACTTGACCTAGCACGTATGGCATATACGGGTCAATAACAGCAACACTATCTGTAAGAACTAAATAAACATCAGATATTGCAGCTATCCAATTGCAATTTAAACCAGAGAAAAAAGAATCAAGAAGTATCGTATTCTTTCCTTTTACACGATTTTTAATCTTACCAGTTACTGGGTCTGTAATGTCAATGCATATTCGTCCCTCTGCCCCGAAAGGCCTCATCGTCTTAAAATTTATTACTTCCTTTACACTTTTATTACTCTTAATCATTTTTACAACCTCCTTATGTTAGTTCAACTGACACATCTTCATCAACTGAACTCGGTAAAAAATTAACAAAACTAGTCGTATCGTCAAATTCATCAAACACTACATTTTCACATAGCGTACTTGATGAATTTTCGTAAATATCGCCATGCACAACACCATTATATATCGCGTTATCATAACAAAAATCAGGAATTATATGTGGGACAATTCCATTAACATAAAAATGAATAGAAAAAGGAAATACTTTTCTACCAGTCGCAAACCTCAAATACGTTGTAATCTTATTAATTACTGTGACACCGTGAAATCTATTTTCAAGGTCACAAAATATTTTGTACAGACCTGGCGAAACATATTCAACACCACTTATAAACACTTGTGCCGAATCATGTAGAATTATACTTTCCTGCAACATACCTAGTGAAAACAATTCGAGCGCTTGTTTAAAGTCAATATAAAAAAAATCATATACACCTTCATCGTTCCACGCGTTTGGCGTATATTGCGCACCTGACTTAACCAACCCTTTTGTAGCCATGCCACATATAAAACCATTCTGAAAGTCAATTTCGCTCATAGTACACCCCCACCCCACGTTACAGGTACAACTTCACTTGTATTTATATTTTCTAACTGTGTAATTTTGCCATCAATATCTTTTGTCCACCGATACCCAACTGTAGCCCCCCCATATTCCGCAGTA
>JAKLIM010000484.1 GCA_022709605.1 Bacteroidota bacterium
TAAGAAGATGAAATTATCAACACGTCGCAATAAAGTAATATTCTACCAAGCGTAATATTTCGGTATTTATTTACAACTTTGGCTATAATGTCGGTACCACCCGAACTACCGTTTGAAAGAAAAACAAGACCTATTCCTGCACCTGAGAGCAAACCACCAATAATACAAGCCATAAAGTTATCATCCACACCTACAAAAGTTCCCGGCACAGCTTGTGGCAAAACCGAAAAGAAAAATGTCATAACGGCAACGCCATAAATTGTTCTCAAGCTGAATTTAAGTCCCACTGTTTTAATCGATGCGATTAATAATACTGCATTGATTGAAAAATAGGTCACAGAAATCGGAATTCCGGTAGCATAATACGTCAAAGCTCCGATTCCGGTTACACCTCCACCGGTTATTTGGTGAGGCAATAAAAATGCTTTCCAAGCACCTGCATAAAGAAATAATCCGAATGCGATCAAGATGTATTCGCGAACATCCATCCATACTTGCCTGGAATTTTTTCTTATTGCTTGCCCAACCCTTGAAGAAGAATTGTCCTCATTCTTCTTGCCTGAATCAATCATCTTTTCCGGATTCAAAGTATTATTTCTAGATTTCATAAAAAAAGTATATGATTTGAAGTCAGAATCTCACAAATAGCTGTTTTACAACACTATATTCACAATTTTACCATGAACAACAATTACTTTTTTAGGCGTAGCGCCATTTAACTGTTTAATTGTCAGTTCGTTTTCAATGGCCGTTTTTTCTACATCTTCTTTGCTCATATCGGCTGGCAATTCGATCATAAACCGAACTTTTCCATTGAACGAAATGGGATACTTAACAGAACTTTCTACCAAATATGCTTCGTTGCAAATTGGAAATACTGCATCGCAAACTGTCGATTCATTACCAAGAATTTGATATAATTCTTCGGCTATGTGGGGTGCAAATGGTGCTAATAAAATCACCAAAGGTTCAAGAATTGCTTTTTTGTTACATTTAAGAGTAAACAATTCATTCACACAAATCATAAAGGCCGAAACCGAAGTATTATAGGAGAAATTTTCGATGTCAAAAGTAATTTTCCTGATGGTTTTGTGAAGCGCTTTAAGTTCTTCGGCTGTAGGTTCATCGGTATTAACCAATAAATTACCTTCTTTAAAAAACAAACTCCACAACTTTTTCAAAAAGCGGTGAACACCATCAATTCCGTTTGTATCCCACGGTTTCGATTGTTCCAGTGGTCCGAGGAACATTTCATACAATCGTAAAGTGTCGGCACCATATTTTTCAACAATATCATCAGGGTTTACCACGTTGTACATCGATTTCGACATTTTTTCAACGGCCCAACCGCAATGATATTTTCCATCTTCCAAAATAAATTCGGCATTTTTGTATTCAGGATTCCAATTTCTGAATTTTTCAATATCCAGTATATCGTTCGATACAATATTTACATCACAATGTATCTGAGTTGTTTCGTACTGATCCTTAAGGTTTAACGATACAAAAGTATTTGTATCTTTTATACGATATACAAAATTGCTTCGACCCTGAATCATTCCCTGATTAATGAGTTTTTTGAATGGTTCATCTTCGCAAACCAAACCCAAATCGAACAGAAATTTATTCCAGAAGCGGCTGTAAATCAGGTGACCTGTTGCATGTTCAGTACCACCGATATATAAATCAACGTTTCGCCAATATTCATTGGCTTCAGTACTTACCAACTTTTGGTCATTTTTAGGATCCATGTAACGCAGGTAATAAGCCGATGAGCCTGCAAAACCGGGCATGGTATTCAACTCGAGGGGATAACCGTCAATTTCCCAACCTTTTGCACGTCCAAGTGGTGGTTCACCTTTTTCGGTTGGCAAAAATTTATCCACTTCGGGTAATTCAAGCGGTAATTTACTTTCGTCGAGCATATAAGGCATTCCTTCTTTGTAATATACCGGAAATGGCTCGCCCCAATATCGTTGACGGCTGAAAATGGCATCGCGTAACCGGAAGTTTACTTTTACTCGTCCGATACCTTTCTCTGATATATATTTTTTAGCAGCTTCAATGGCTTCTTTAACAGATAATCCATTCAGGAAACCAGAATTCATCATCGTGCCTTCTTTGGCATCCAGACTTTCGTTGCTTACATCACAACCTTCAATCAAAGGTATTATTGGTAAATTAAAATGTTTGGCAAATGCATAATCACGACTGTCATGTGCAGGTACAGCCATAATTGCTCCGGTACCATAACCGGCTAACACATAATCGCTTATCCAAACAGGAATTTCGGTTCCACTAACGGGATTAATCGCGTACGAACCCGAAAAAACGCCTGATACCCGACGATCGGCAATACGCTCGCGTTCGGTACGTTTTTTTGTTGCATCCAAATAATTCTGAACTTCTGATGCTTGTTCAGGTGTTG
>JAKLIM010000485.1 GCA_022709605.1 Bacteroidota bacterium
TCTTTTCGGGCACAAATGTACACATTATTTTGATAAAACAATTATATTTCAAAAAAAACATTGAAATATAGCGAATTATAGTCGAAATAAATTGTATTTGGGCTTTTTAAGCAACTTTGATGTAATTATTCTGTAATAATATGAATGAATGTTGATAAGGCAATTTATTTTATTATTTACTTTTGAAAAATTTGAATATCAGACTTTTGGTTGCTATTGCAGTATAACAATTCGGATTTTCTACTATTTTGACCTTATAATACGAATTGATATAGGACTGAAAAGACTAATTTTGTTGCAATATATATTGTTAATTCAAAATCTAAAAGTTATGCGTTCGTTTAATGTAAAAATTTTACTTGCAATAATTGTATTGACTTCGCTCAATGCATTTAATGCCGACTCTGTAAATAAAATTCCTATGGCAGGTCAGAGTAAATTTGTTCCTCAAAATAAGGATTTCACCCTTAGTCCGAATACCGGAATAACGCGCAAACATTGGCAAGATGCAGCATTGTATATGTTGCAGGGCGCTTTCGGTTATATAAATAAATTGGATGACCCAATGAAATTCCCCAAACAACCGGGTGTGAGCTATCCACGCAAAGATGATCAGATTCCGACCGAAAAACTCGAAGGACTCTGCCGAACCTTATTTGTGGCGGTTCCGTTATTGAAAGAAAATCCTGAATTGGAAATCAGAAGCATCAATGTGGCTGATTATTACCGTTATCAAATTGGTCTTTTAATTAATCCCGAAAGTCCTTCGTTCATTAAACATCGCGCCAAAAACGGTGGACCACATCAGAATCTGGTCGAATTCGGCGCTCTGGCTATTTCATTAACTGCCATTCCCGAAGTGCTTTGGAAACCCCTCCGACAAAGTCAGAAAGATTCGCTGGCGGCTGTAATGCTTAGTTATGGCGATGGTCCGACCGTAGATTCTAACTGGAAATTCTTTAATATTTTTGTGTTGAGTTTTTTCAAAGAGCAAGGTTATAAAGTGAATGAGAAATTACTGAAAGAATATCTCGATAAATCATTGGCGCATTACCGTGGCGAAGGTTGGTACAACGATAGTCCCGCTTACGATTATTATAGTATGTGGGCTTTTCAGATGTACGGCATGATTTGGTCGGAATATTATGGTCAATATTTTCCGGAACAAGCCAACAAATTCAAACAGAATTTTGCCGATTTAAATGACTATTATCCCTATTTGTTTAGTCGCGATGGTAAAATGGTGATGTGGGGACGCAGTATTTCGTATCGATATGCATCGGTTACACCTTTTCCCTTGATGGGATATCTGAATGATCCTGAGACCAATTGGGGTTGGATGCGCCAAATTGCATCAAGTACGTTGATGCAGTTTCTCGAACATCCCGACTTTATGCGCGATGGTGTCCCGACTTTGGGTTTTTACGGGCCATTTGAGCCTGCTGTTCAAATGTATAGTTGTCGCGGCAGCGTTTATTGGGGCGGTAAAGTGTTTCTTGGTTTGCTGATTCCCGAAAATAATCCGTTTTGGACAGCCAAAGAAAATAAAGGGCCCTGGGAAAATGACATGAAATCTGACTCGGTTTATAACCGGTTTTCGAAAGGTACAAATATCCTGATTACAAACTATCCGGGAATTGGAGCCTCCGAAATTCGCGCCTGGTGTCACGAAACAGTGAAAGGCGACTGGCAGAAATTCCGCAGTACCGAAAATTATAACCGTTTGTCGTATAATTCCGCATTTCCCTGGCAGGCCGATGGACAAAAAGGCGAAGTAGCCATGAATTACGTAGTGAAAAATGATTCGGGAAAATGGGAAGCCCTGCGTTTATATACATTCAAAAAATTTGAGAATGGAATATATTACCGCGATGCCGTGCTCGAAACGAACAGTAAAATTCAGTTTAAATTGGCTGATATTCCATTGCCCAACGGTATTTTGCGGGTAGATAAATTAATCTATACGGATACTGCAAAAACGCAAAACGCAGAACATGGAACACGAAACATCGAAATCCGACTCGGGCATTATGCTTTGCCACAATTGAACAGATTAATGAAAGACCGATCGTATGATATTGGAGGTAATCGTATCAAAACAATTGATAATGGTGAATATCAATTGGCCATGATTCCCTGGAAAAAATGGGGAAGTATGCAGTTTGTACATGCCGGTGGACTACATCCGCAAAGCAAAGCCAGTGCAGTCATCAATGCATTCGATACCTTTTCGACAGGCAAAGTGAATGAGAAGATTTACATAACCCTTCAGCTTTGGAAAGTTGCCGGTAAAGAATTTACCAATCAGGAACTTACTCCGGTGAAAAAAGTGAAAATTGCAAAAGATGGTAAATCGGTTGAGGTAACATTCAAAAACAAAACTGTAAAAACAATTAGTTTTTAAAAATAGAAAGTATA
>JAKLIM010000486.1 GCA_022709605.1 Bacteroidota bacterium
TGTCACAAATTGTGATAAGCTCTTTTATAACAACAACTTCCAGTGTTAAAATTACGAAGTTACAGGACTAAACTTAGCATTTTCGGGGAGGTTATCGCAATTTGCGATAAGCTCTAACCATTCTGCTTTAGTAAGTTGAAACATAAAATCACTTGGGAAGCGCTCAATATTTCGTTTCACCTGTTCTTTGAGTCGGAAGTTCTTTACATCATAAAGTAATGCTAAATCAAAATCCAGCATTACCCGAAGACCTCTAAGATCATATATTTTACTTTGGATAAGTTGTAATTCCATATTCTTTTACAAAATCGGAAATAAAATCAGTACTGACACATCCCACACAGCATGTGAGATTATCAAAGTGACTAAATTCTTATTGTATTTATAAAGTAAGCCCCAAAATGCTCCGCAAACTAAAGCAGCCATTATCAGCATAAAATTGAACGACCAGATATGCACTAATGTGTAAATAAGGGTTGTTACAATCAAAGCTGTCCACTCGCCATATTTTGTTCCCAATGTTCGTTGTACATAGCCACGCCAGAAAATTTCTTCGGCAGGACCAACTAACAGCAGTAACAATAAGCCCAGAAATACCGTATTTTCACCTTCTTTCATGGAGTAAATACTGCCCACCTGATCCTTTGCAAAATCGAACAAAAGCGATGAGAAAAAATCTCCCAGATAGAAAATCAAATATAAAATGGCAGCCGAAGACAAACCAATCAGGACATCTTTTACCGAAAGCGAAAACTGTTTTTTAAAATTTTCGCCCAGAAATGCACTCATTAAAGTCAGCGTTGTACCTGCAAAACCCATGGTTATCCAAAAGTTTACATACTCTTTTGTCCAGGGCGAAAACATTACAAACCACAATATTGCGGCTACAATTACCGGGAAAATTACTTTTTTCATAACCATACTGCTATAAAATTCGATAATGAAAACAATAGAGTGAAAGCCATAACCAATTGAGCTGAAGCTGCATCTAAATCCTTAATTACCTCAGGTTTGTCAATTTGAGCCTGTTGCATTAATTTGATATTTTTAAGTGCAATGGGCAATGTTACGACTACCAATAACGATAAAGGATGTAACATCCCTAAAGCAACCATCAATGTAACAGCCACATAAGCGCCTAAAGCCAATAAAATATACTGAATTTTTGCACCTTTTATACCCAAAATCATGGCTTGCGTTTTAATATTTGCTTTCCCATCATCGCGAATATCGCGTGTATTGTTGGCATGTAAAATATTAACCACTAAAAATGCCACCGGTATATTCAATAAAAGTACATCCCAGTGCAATTGATTTGTCATTACATAAGCAGTTCCCAATCCAATGAGCGGACCATAAATTATAAAAATCAACAAATCGCCTAAAGCAATAAATTTCATTTTATAATAAAAATAGGTTCCCAAAACTCCGATGGCGCCAATCCACAATAAATCAGTTCCGGTATTTATAAACAGGAATAATCCCAATAAAATACCAATAAGCAGGAAACTGATTCCGTAAGTGAAGATCGATTTGGGTTTAAAAACTCCGTCGACCAACATGCGGCTCGAACCGAATGTATCTTTGCGATCAACTTTAAATTTGTAATCAAAATAATCTCCGATCAGGTTACCACTTGCCTGAAAAAGCACTGCGCCTATCATAGCCAAAACACCATATACCCAATTAATATCTGTTGTAATTGCATTTTTCAAAAAGAAAATATATGAAATTGTCAGCAATGCGGGCATAGAAGATGCCGGAAATGACCAGGGACGTGTTGCAATAATCCAATTTTTTGTTGTAGGGCTCATATTATATTTTTTTTAGAATTAGATTTTAAAACAAAGATTGCTGGCAAAGTGTTTAAAATTGTATTATTAAAAAATAATGTACTCCGGCAGCATTTGTATGTATCTAATATCTAATACATTATTTCAGTAACAAAGCATTGAATGTTTTTAATGTATCAAGTACATTTGATTTTACATTTACAAAATATTCAATTCCCTGTGCTTTCAGTTCGTCCATGTTGGCAGGTGCACCGGCCACAACTAATATGGCTTTTCCTTTCGATGCTTCGTAAGTTGCTGGAGCCAATTCGGTGTATTCATCGTCGCTTGAGCAAAGTACAATAATATCTGCATTCGCTTCCAAAGCTGCGGTAACGCCTTCTTCAACACTTGCAAAGCCCAAATTATCAACTACTTCGTAACCTGCACAAGCAAAGAAATTGCATGAGAACTGAGCACGTGCCAAACGCATGGCTAAATTTCCAATGGTTAGCATAAAAGCCTTCGGACGTTTTGCAGCAGTTTCGGTTTCAAAACGCAATGCTTCAAATTCCTCGGCAGCACGAACGGGAACTAATGTCTCAATTTCCTGATGATCACAATCGCAACCGGCTGCTGACTT
>JAKLIM010000487.1 GCA_022709605.1 Bacteroidota bacterium
CCCATAACAGATATATTTTGGAATTATCGGCACTCGACGAAAGTGTTAATGTAGGTTTTACTGTGGACGGATATTTATAAGTTGGAATCACTTCATTTACTTTTCGGAAGGCTAAAGGTGGTTTGTTGTCGCGATAAAGTTCACCTGCCGGAGTTACCCAGCCATCGTCAGCGATCAACATCCGTTTGTAGCCCACCCAGTTATATATTGAATATCGCTCTACAAAATGAGCTGTATCCATTACGTTAAGTATGGCTTTCAACTCATTGAACTGTTTTGTCAGTGAAGCTCCATAATCCGATGGCCAGCTTTCGGTGGTCCACGAGGCTCCATTATTCCATTCCTTTATCCAAATCGGGCGTCCGGTTTTGTCATGAATGGCTTTCAGTGCGTTGTACCATTGCGAAGCAGAATAACCACCCCAGTATGCATGAACCACAACATAATCGCACCGGTAATTGTGTGCTTTGATACTATCCATAAACGGATACAGCCAGGTTGAAAATGTAGTACAGGCCGGACTTCCGATTCGTAATCCTGATTTCATAAATTCGGGCCACTGAGCTACAGCTGTTGCCACGGATACATTGGATTGTTCGGTATGATCCGGCTCATTATATCCCATCACGTGCGTAATGTTTTCCTTCGAATTAATCTGATCCCACGATGGCCAGAAAGGTTGCCATTTTTCAGGTACATATTCGATATTGGGACGGGTTGTATTATCGGCACTCCAGGTATAAAGCCATGTACCATTCATTTTGTTGGTGTTGGTTATCGGGTCTCCACTCGACATAGATCCGGTTTGGCACCACCCTTTTTTCGACACCCATTCCCATGGAAAAACACGAATAAACGAAACCGTTCGGTCGAGATAAGTTGGCATAGTTGATATTTCAAGATCTCCATCCGAAGCAATAAAAACCCGACTGTAACCACTTCCATCCTTATTGTTGGCAAGCGTTGCCATGTATCCACGCTTCAGTTTAAACGATCTTATTTTATTGTCAAAATTATCGAGCGCATTATTATAAATATGTTTTGAGTATTTTTGAGTATCGCCGTTTAAATTTTGCCCGGTAAACACTTCAATGGGTTGAAAACCTGATGCATGTGGAATGACAACAACACCATGGCGATAAATGGACACACGCACATTGGTACGGTTAACTGCCTGAACATCATTTATAAATATTTTTGATAATACTGAATCAATAACTACTTGCGGACGAATATTATCGAAGAAAACCCATGAATCTTCCGAGTAAAGTTTGATAACCGAATTGATAAGTGGATTATTTGTTGCCGATATGTGAAGATCGGTTTTCCCTGTAATAATCACTTCTTTGTTTGTAAATGACACTGCATTTGAAATCGTTCCGGTAATATTTATGATGGTTCTGTCTTGCCCGAAGACCTGAACTGAAATCAAGAGCAAAAACAATATTCGAATTGTATATTTCATTTAAATGTAATTTTGAAAATAAGTAAAATAAAAAAAATCAGAAAACAACTTTTCGTGAAGCAGATTTTCCTTCGTTCGTTAATCTTATCAGATATAAACCTGATGTTGGATTTATATCCAATATTTTTTTGTTTTGTCCCCGACGAAAATTAATTTTTTCCCTCATAAGAATTTCTCCCTGAAGATTGATTAATTCAATTTGAACTTCGCCCGGAGTATTAAGTTCAAAATAAACAACTGTCTTATTATCAGATTTATATACATTGGATAATGCCGACATTGAAATATTTTCGACCTCCGAAGGTGTTATTTCGGTCAGCACCAAATCATCAATAAAGAAATTATAATTGGTTGTTGTTGTATTTTTAGAATAAACAATATAAACCGTTGTAGCAGGAGCGACAAAAGTGAGCGAAATTGCTTGTGGAACTTGCGTGGCGAGATTACTTGCTGCAACGGAGGTTGTAGCGAAAACACCATCAATTGCCGCTGATTTGTTGGCATTGGGTGTTGTTGCTGCATAAATATTAACCAGCGAAGTGGCACTGGTACTTTGGCATTTGTATTTCAAATCGAGTCGGTAAGTGGCTCCCGGGGTCAAAGCGTGTAATTTTTGACTGATGGAATTATAGGAGGTGGCTTCACCCAAAAAACGAAGGTACATACACTTGTTACCTGTAGATGCCCACGCCGATGACTGAACGCGTGAATAGCCATAAATGCCTAACTGGATCGGGTCGTTTGCAGGAATCCATGTGCCTAAGGGACCGGCATCAGCAGGATTATTCTCAAAATCAGGATCGAATATGTAACCGGTATTTAAAACTGAAACACTTTGAAGACATAAAGCACTATTGGCCGCCGATTGTGATCGATCGGAAAACAGCGTTTTGTTATTAATAATGGAATCAGAGCCAATCACTTTGCCTG
>JAKLIM010000488.1 GCA_022709605.1 Bacteroidota bacterium
AAGGAATTTTAATCAAATGTTTTAAAAACATTCCCTTCGATGTCGCACCATTTTCTCTCTGTTTCATAAATTTATAATAAAAAGGCCAAGCCAACGTTAAAAAATTCTTAGTTTTTTGTTCATCAAAATATTGATTTAAGGGAACTTGGATTGAAAATTGTAAGGGCAACCACCAAAGGAACCGGAATTCCGGTGAGTCTGGGCATTGCTCCTACCAAAACATTGGCCAAAGTGGCCAGCAAATTTGCAAAAAAATACCGCGATTATAAAGGTGTTTGCATTATCGATAGTGAAATAAAACGCGAAAAGGCGCTTAAATTGTTCGACATCGAAGATGTTTGGGGAATCGGCCGCAGATATGCTAAAAAACTACGGTATTACTCGATCAATACCGCCTGGGATTTTACTCAAAAAGCAAAAAGTTGGGTGCGAAACCAAATGGGTGTAGTAGGTGAACGTACCTGGATGGAACTGAATGGCACACCGTGTTTCGAATTAGAAGTTCAGGGGGCTAAGAAAACAATATGTACGTCGCGGAGCTTTGGCGAACGACTGACCGAAATAAACCCGATTTCGGAGGCTGTGGCCAATTTTGCAGCTTCGTGTGGCGAAAAACTTCGCAAACAACATTCGTTGGCAAATGCGCTGATGGTATTTATTCACACCAACCCGCATGCCACCAACCAGGCTCAGTATTACAATCAGATACTTATGAAGTTACCTGTTTCAACCAACGACTCCACCGAGCTGATTAATTATGCCAACCAGGGTCTTAAAAAGATTTTTGCATCGGGTTATAAATACAAAAAAGCAGGTGTAATTATTACCGAAATAGTTCCTGAACGTCCGGTGCAGACCAATTTGTTTGACCAGCGCGATCGCGAAAAATACAACAAGGTGATGCGCGTAATGGACTCATTGAATGCCACTTATGGAAACAGAAAAGTACGCATTGCCACACAAGGTTTTGGTCGTAAATGGAAACTTAAAAACGAGAAACTCTCACCTTGTTATACCACACGTTTATCGGATATTCTAGTGGTTAATGCCATCGAAACTCCATTTTAGAAAGCAATTTTCTTATGAATTAAGCTTTAAAGTTCGTTAAGAATCAATGCACACAAAATTATATGATCACTTCCACACGGCTACTCCGGCAGGCTCAAGTTCTTTCGACCCCAAAACAATCTGCGATTTTGAGGGGATATTTATAAACACTCTATCGGAAGAATAATTAACTGCAATCCAAAAACCATCGCGCCAATTTACCATTACACCTTCGGGTTGTTCGTCGGTTGTAATATCAACTTTATTGTACAGTTTTTTGATAATTTCTTTTTCAAATTTTCCGTCTTTGGTGTCCACACCAATGTAAGTAACCGTTCCCCTACCCTGCTTACAGTGCACTACGGCTGGTTTTCCGGCATAAAACTGATCGGAATACGAAGCCCATGTTTCGGTATTTCCCTGTGGTTCAATGATATCGCCCCAAACATTCCATTGGTATGCAGTTCCATTCAGAGTAACCTTTGCATATTTATCCGGTCCGAGCATATCGTTCATTACAATTTTTCCACCGATAAGTTTGGTAATGGCATCAGCCCACGGCGCTTCAAAGAAATGTCCTTCTCGATCGGTTAGCCCTGTACGGCAGGTTATTACCAAATGTCCGCCTTTTTCAGCGTATTTTCTCCATTTTTCAACCAGATTTTTATCTACCATCTGGAAAGCAGGAACTACAACCACCGGATAATCGTTCAAATCACGATCTTCGCCCACTATATCAACCGGGCAACAAAGGGTTTTTAATACGTTATAATATTTGGTTATGTGATTGATTTGATTCCAGAGTGATGTTTGAGGCTGAACGGTAGTTTCCCATACGTTTTCTACATTATACAACAACGCAGTTTTTCGCTGTTCTAATTCTTTGGGCATTTTTGCATCTTTTCGGTACATTTTCCGCAAATCTCTGATTTCTTTCATAAATTGACTGTATTGTTCGCCACCCAACGAAACCGTAACACCGTCGGTTCCAACCATTCCGTAATGAAACTGCTCACCACCAAACAAAGGTTGGCGGAATCGGTACGAACAAATAAATTTTAAATCGCCGGCAAAAGCGTTCCAAAGCCAGGCTCTGACAGCTCCGGGGTAAGGTTGCGGGTTGTAACTTCCCCAGTTTACCTGACCGGGCTGAAGTTCCATCACGCCTGTAATACCATTTACCGGACGGAAAAAATCGTTGGCATACGAAATACGCCAGGGATCGCCAAGCCGGAAACCCTGATCGCCAAGTCCCTGCGCGCCATCGAACGCGAGGGCCGCGGGGTCTTGGTGCTGATCCGCGATCTGGGTCCAAAGAGCGTGTCCGACTGGATCGGAC
>JAKLIM010000489.1 GCA_022709605.1 Bacteroidota bacterium
ACGGTATTGGAAAACGCTAAGTGGTAAAATAATCAGTTAACGGGTGACTCAAACCCATCCGTTAGCTTAAAACGAATTGATATGGATATTTTCGACCGATTGCACTCTGATGAAGGAGTGTTTCCAAATGACCCTCAATTTTCGGAGATTCACAAAGCAGTAATTCGCACTAAACAGTTGTTAGTAAAATTAAATAATGCTACCGACCACGAAACCGTGCGTGAACTGCTAAGTGAAATTACGGGTTCGCAGATAGATACAAGCACAACGGTATTTACACCATTTCATATTAACCTGGGAACACGTACCCGCATCGGTAAAAAAGTATTCATAAACCATGCTTGTACCTTCCTTGATATAGGTGGAATAACGATTGAGGACGAAGTACAGATTGGGCCAAATGTGAATGTAATTACTGAAGGACACCCACTAAACCCGTCTGAACGGAAAAAATTAATTGTCAAGCCGATACTTATCAAGCGTAACGCATGGATTGGTGCCGGGGCAATGATTCTTCCCGGTGTAACTGTGGGTGTAAATTCGGTAGTAGCTGCCGGAGCTGTAGTTAACAAAGATGTACCTGATAATACTGTGGTAGGCGGTGTTCCTGCCCGAATCATTAAGAATCTCTAACCAATAATAAAAGCAATGAAAAAGATAGTAATTACAGTCATAATGTCCGCTTTTATTTTCGGACAAACCTTTTCTCAAAGTAACAACAACGAAAAAAATATAAATATGAAACAAAGAAAAAACATTCAGTTAACCTTTAAACTAAGTGATAAGGTTACGTTGGAACCTGTACAATATAAAAACCGATATGGTGTTACCATAGCAGCACATTTGTATCTGTCGAAAGATTTTGATAAAACAAAAAAACATGCTGCCATTATTGTTGGAACACCTTATGGTGGTGTAAAAGAACAAGGTGCTGGTATTTACGCCCAAAACATGGCTGAGCGAGGTTTTGTAGCTGTTGCTTTTGATGAATCGTATAATGGCGAAAGTGGTGGTGAACCACGGCACATTTCTTCTCCTGATTTATTTGTGGAGGACTTTAGCGGGGGTGTTGACTTTTTAGGTTCGTTACCTTATGTCGATAGAAATAAAATTGGTGTAATCGGTATCTGTGGAAGTGGAGCCTTTGCAATTAAAGCAGCCCAGGTTGATTATCGAATTAAAGCAGTTGCTACCACAAGTATGGTTGACATGAGTGCAGCTATTAGTATGGGAGCGGCAACCGATGAACAACGCAAGCAGATGCTTGGCCAATTGGCTGACCAGCGTTGGAAAGATTTGGATAACGGCTATCCCGAATTAACCCCTTCATTTCCATCCCAACCCATTGATGCTGTTCCGGCAGGTCTCGACCCAATGGCAAGTGAGTTTTTTGAGTATTATGGTATGAAGCGTGGACACCATCCTAATTCTATCGGTGCTTTTACTAAAACAAGTTCAACAGCTTTCGTAAATTTTACGTTACTCGACAATGTTAAATCTATTTCTCCTCGTCCGATTTTATTCGTAGTTGGAGAAAAAGCTTTCTCTCGCTTTTTTAGCGAAAACGCTTATAATATAGCAGCCGAACCAAAAGAACTTTATGTAGTTCCGGGTGCTCGTCATATTGATTTATATGATGGTGGTGATAAAAATTATATCCCGTTCGATAAACTGGAAGAATTTTTCAGAAGTAATTTAAAAGATTAGAAAAATGAAAATTAATAATGTATTGTTTTCCTTAACTCTGATTGTATCAATATGGATTTTAACAAGTTGTAATAATTTTAAAAATAAAAATATGAAACAGGATATGAACTATTCAATTTTTGAAAAGGGAGAACAACTGTCGAATGATATAATTACAGGAAAATCATGGCATAAAAAATTGGTCGATGAAGACTCTGTGTTCACAACTGCTGTTGGTAACGAAGAGTTTGAAGCTGGTTCGAGAAATATTTGGCATTCACATCCCGGAGGTCAAATTTTAATTGTCACTTCCGGTGTGGGCTATCACCAAATAAAAGGAGAACCAATCCAAATAATCAGAAAAGGGGATATTGTAAAGTGTCCTCCAAATGTCATTCACTGGCATGGTGCTTCAAAAGACAGTAGCGTAAGTCAAATCTATATTATTCCGAACACTGAAAATGGAATAGTTAATTGGCATGAAAAAGTTACTGATGAAGAGTACAATAGCGTAAACTAAAAATTTAAAATAAAAATGACACAAGTTTCAATAATATATTTCAGCGGTACAGGCCATACTGCAAAACTGGCAGAATCAGTAAACAAAGGTGCAACATCAATTGATGGTATAAAATCCAATCTCATCGAAATTAAAGGTGAAGATATTGTAAAAGGCCGTTATGTAAACGAAAGTGTGA
>JAKLIM010000049.1 GCA_022709605.1 Bacteroidota bacterium
TACACCTTTACTTACATTATTATCGTAGCACATTTCCCAATCAATTCCCACATTGTTTTCGGAAATTGGAAGTGCGGTGGTAAATATATTTTCAAGTCTGCCTTTTAACGCAGGTTGGGCAGGCTTGCTTATATCGAACCACACCAAATCGACAAATGAATCGGCATAAAGCATATTGTTGCGAATGGCAAGATCTGCATTCCCGAGCAATTCAATAAAACCAACAATTTCAGGATTTGCAGGATTTTGATTATCAATGATATGAATCCCTTTTTGGGATTCTGAAATATATAAATATCCGTTGTAAAAACAGATTTTCCCTGCCTTTTCAATTTTACGCGAAGCTGAAGAAACTTTCACAGAACTTCTGAATTGCTCCGACGACATAAAAACGGGTTCGTTGATTCTGTATGTTACAGTTTCTTCTACACTATCGGAGCAGCCTGCGAACACAAACCCGAAAAGCAGAAACAGTTGAAATAATTTTTTCAAATGAAAATATCTGCCCCTAACCCCTAAAGGGGAATTTGCCTGACTGCTATTTATGTTCCATTTTCTTGGAAACTGATCTATTGTAAGTTTCATAATGAATATGTTATTAATGATTATAATTTGAAATTGAGAAAATTGATTTTGAAATTTTCAAACTTCAAATCTCAAACCTCAAACTTTTTAATACTTCTCTACATCTCCCATTTTTGCTGCAAACAAGATAACACCTGTACTTTGTTCGCGAATGACGAAAATAAATGGCCGGTTCACATAAAATACCGGGTGTGTTGGCATCGAAGTATATTCAAATTCAATAATGGTTACGGCAGCTGCTTCGGTTCCTTCTTCGTTCACCTCACAAAAAGTGCTATGAATTACCCTAGAAATTATTAATTTTAAATTCGAAATTTTAGAAAAATCGGCTTCATTCCCAAAAGCTTTTTTCATGCCCATGTTCATTAATACATCTTTCATTTCGAAGGAATTCTGAGTCTTGAAACGGGGAAGATAAACTTCCACTTTGCGTGATGTCATTTCCGAAAGCATTGTATTCCACTTGTCAACGGTCAGATTATTAAGCACATCATCCGTTGTTTTACCGTTTTTCGGCAAAATAACCGTCATGCTGAATGATTTATTACCGTAAGGCAATTCAAGATATTCGGCTAAATCATTTTCGGCAAATTTAAATGTATCGGTTTGATGCATCATGTTTACTTTAACCTGTGCATTTTTATCGTTGGTAAATTCACGTTCGACGGTTCCTTTGGCATCGAATTTCTTTGTCCACGTGCCTTTAAAGTAGATGGCATTAATCAAATACATGACCGCATCGGCCGAAATTCGGTCTAACGGCTTTTTAATCAGATCGTTGGTTTTGCGTGCACACCAATTGTTGATGGTATCAAGCGCCCATGCTTTCGCGAAATCAAGTTCACGTACTTCGGCATTGAAATAATCGGTGTTTACTTTCAGAAAATCAGATTTAATTGGAAATCCGGTATTGTACCAAATAGAATTGGCAATATTCAGCTTTGTTTTGTTATCGACTGTTGGGAGTGTCGATTGCATAATCCGGTAGTATTCATTAATTTCATCTACCGACATTCCCGACATATTCAGGGTTTCTTCCATTTCCTTTTTGGTTTCATTATCAGCGCCGTTCCAGGCCATGCCAAGGGCGATACTCATGCTGAGCGGAGAGATAAATACATTTGATTTATCGGAATACGCAATGGTCTTTTTCAGAAGTTCGAATGCAAATTCATTGTCCTGAGCAACCTTTTGTTTCATGTTTTGCTTCAAAACGATAGGTGTTTCATCAAACGGTTGTGGGTCGTTTTTGGTGGTGCAACTTGTTATTAAGCAAGCAATTATTGCGAATAGAATTATTTTTTTCATGATATCGAAATTTTTAAATTATTTTTTTTAATTAACGTGATATTTGGGGACAAAACGATCTTAATATTTTGTTAAATTACCCATTTTGCCTATAAAGAGAATTACGCCCGTACTTTTTTCGCTGATAACAAATATAAATGGTTTGTTTACCCGTACAACCGGAATCGTAGGCATGGCATTTTTTCTAATCTCCACCACAGTTACAGCACCGGCTTCGGTACCTTCTTCATTTACATCAATAAAAGTATCGTGCAATACCCGCGAAATTTCTAAATCATCATCTGCAATATTGGTTAAATCGGCGCCCGGTCCAAATGCTTTTACCATACCCATGTTTTGAAGTGGTTTGTTCAAAAGGAACTTGTTTTTATTGGTAAATCGTGGCAAATAAATATCAACTTCCTGTTGCGTCATATCTGCAACGATCGTTTTCCAGTTTTCACCGTTCATATTATTCAAAACATCATGAGTCGATTTATTGCTTTTTGGCAGCAAAATAGTCATACTGAATGCATTGTTACCATACGGAAGATCGAGGTATTGAGCAAAATCGTCTTCGCTGTAAGCAAAAGTATCTTTTAGCTGCATCATATTTACCTTTACAGTTTTGCCACCTTCGTTTGTAAAATTACTTTCTACAGTATTTTTCTTATCAAACTGCGTATTCCATATTCCTTTAAAATACACAGCATTAATCAAGTACATTACAACATCGCCCGGAATATTATCCAACACCTCTTTTACAAGATCATTAGTTTTGCGGGCGCACCAGTTATTAATCGTATCTACCGCCCAAGCTTGGGTAAAATCCAGCTCACGTACTTCGGCATTGAAGTAATTTTTATTCACATCTAAAAATGACTTTTTCACTTCATAACCTTGTTTGTACCAAATAGAATTAGCCAGACTGAGTTTTGTTTTCGGGTCAATGAAAGGAAGTTCGGATTGCATCACTTTGTAATATTCATTGATATCGTCAACCGATAAACCTGACATTTTGAGTGCAGTTTCCATTTCGTCTCTGGTATCACCTTTAGCGCCGTTCATGGTCATGCCAAGGGCTATACTAACACTTAACGGCGACATAAACACATTGGTATCAGGTACTTCCGCAATAGTTTGTCGCAGTAAGTCAAAAGCAAATTCATTGTCCTGTACAACTCTCTTTTGGAGTCCGACACGTAATTGCAATGGTTTAGCATTAGGTAACGGTTCATTCTCGCTTTTACAGCTTGCCAATAAAAAAACGAGACATAAAAACAATAACTGTGTTTTCATAATATTTTTATTATATCGTTGTTTTTTAATAATTTATCAATTCATAATTTAAAAATCTTTGATCTTTACTCTTTATTCTATGCTCTATTTTACAATCTAAACTTTAATCCCGCATTGAACCCTACAACCAATGGTTGATCGGTGCGCGCACTCATGGGTTGATTATTTTTAAAATAATAAGTTATTGATGGTTCTGCATAGAGTGCAATATCACGGTAAATAAGATATGAAATTCCCGTAGCACTGCTTACAGACAACTGTATTCCTTCAATCTTTGTTTTTGCCACTGTGGTATATTCATAATTTCCTACATAAGAGCGTTGATTGTAAATCGAACGAAGTCCTTTTTCTATCATTCCACCGCCCGAAATATAAATATTCCATTTTTTATTGTGTGTAATGTTGCAAATCAGGTTCACCGGAATACCCAGATAATGAAGATTCAAATCAGATTTAACATTCTGAAATAATGCATCTTTATATATCGATGACATGTATGTATAAACAAGGCCGCTTTCTAAGCTCCAGTTTTTGGCAAACTCTTTGCTTATTTTTAACCCAAACGAAACCGGAGGCAAATAAGTTGTGGTTGTAAAATCGGCTGCCGCCATGATTCTTGAATATTTTGTTTCGGCATTTACAATACTTTGGTAAACCGGAGCTGCATCAAAACTTTTCAGACTTCCAAACTCAGCACCATCACCTGTACCAAATGAGGCAGCGAGCATTGGTTTTTCCGAAATACGTTTGGGTTTAACATATTCCCTTTCGCCATCTAATTGATAATCTTTAAGTTGTTCGTATTTTTTTATTTCCGTTTTTTCAGTTAAAACTTCCGTTTTATCTGATTCTTCTTTCATTTCGATTATTTCGGTACCGTTATCTTCTTTTGAATTTACAGCTAAATCTTTTTCTTTTTCAAATTTAGAATCTTCTTTTTCAATCGGATTTTTATTCTCCGAAAGCATTTTTTCTGCCTCCGGGGTTGTTATTGTCTTATTTAATATTGCATGGTTTTTATTGGAATAAATGGCTGCAGTGTTTTTTGTTGATTTTTCAATCGTTGCAGTTTGTTTATTCTGCGAATAAGAGATTTCCAATTTTTCAGTAACATCCGGTTGGATGTCATTGTTCTGACTTATTGTCTCAATAAGTTCTTTATTATTTGGTGTAAAATTACCAAACGGACGAAGCGTAAGTACGATAAATGCAACAGCTGCAATTCCGCCTAAAGTTGACCACAGCCAGAACGGAATCACCCTGCGTTTTTTGTGCATGCGTTGTTCAATTTCAGCCCATAAACCTTCATCCACGGGTGCCTGTACGTTTTCGAGGCGATTTCGCATCATTTCGCCAAAAGTATCTTTTTCTATGTTATTTTTATTTTGCATGGTTTGTTTACATTAACGACATTACATTTTTTTGTAATATATTTCTCGCTCTCATGTATTGCGAACGGGATGTTCCTTCGCTGATATTCAGCATTTCGGCAATTTCGCTATGACTGTAACCTTCAATAGCGTAGAGGTTAAATACAGTTCGATATCCATCGGGCAATTGCGCTACGCAGGCAAGTAAATCCTTGGTTGAGATTTTTTCTATCACCGAAATATCGTTATTCGCAAAAGCATCGTGATAATCATCAATGCTTGAACTCATTTTCAAAGCATCATTCTGTCTCAGAAATTCGAGCGCCGTATTCACAAATATTCGTCGCATCCAACCTGCAAGTGAACCGGTGCCTGAATAAGTATCCGCTTTCTCAAAAACTTTTATGAAACCATCCTGCAACAAATCGCGGGCTGTTTCGCGGTCGCGGACGTACCGGACACAAACAGCCAGCATGGCAGGTGCATGCATTTCAAATATTTTTTTCTGAGCTCCGGATTTACCTTTTTTAAAGTCGGTTATCAATTGCTGTTCTTCATTCATCCGCCTGTACTGCTTTCTGTTTTAATTGATGATTTGTTTCAATAAAACGTTGCATTGTAATTAAATCATTTTTATTTAATAAAAAATCAAAGGTATTAATAGTGTGAATATTATCAAAATATTTACGCAAAAAAGCTGCCAAAATTTTGTTTCGACAGCTCGATCAAATTGAATTAAAAAATTCACATAATCAATATCTTTTTATTTCTTTGAATGCACGTCCTGTATTTAAAATTATATCCTCAGCTATCAATGATTCTTCCGATTGCTCATTAAGCGCTAAATCTCCGGCAAGGCCGTGTAAATAAACACCGAGTTTTGCAGCATTTTCGGGAGTATAACCCTGTGAGAGTAAGCTTCCTAAAATACCTGTCAGCACATCACCCGCACCGGCTGTTGCCATTCCTGAATTTCCGGTGCTGTTAAAAAACAGTTGACCATCCGGTTGAGCAATCAAGGTATGTGCACCTTTTAAAATTAGGATAAGTTTATATTTTACAGCCATTTCACTTGCTTTCTGTATGCGTTCGTAACTGTTTTTGCAAACGCCGAAAAGTCGCTCAAATTCTTTTGGATGTGGCGTAAGAATACTTCCTGCAGGTATTTTATCAAGTAATGTTTTAAGCTGCGCAATAATATTTAACCCATCGGCATCAATTATACATGGCTTTGTCCAATTTAATAATAAATGCTCAACCATTTTAACGGTTTCGGGAGACGTGCCAATGCCGGGACCAACCGCAAGCGAACTATAATTATTTAAATTTTGAACTTCAGTTATACAGTTTTTATTCTTATCCGAAATAAAAATAGATTCATTCACAGCCGTTTGCATGATTACCCGATTGCATTTTGGACCATGTACAGTCACTAATCCAACTCCGCTTCGCAATGCCGCTTTGGCTGCAAGAACCGATGCGCCGGCCATGCCTTTGCATCCGGCCACAATCAATAAATGCCCATAAGTGCCTTTGTGTGAGAATTTTGGTCGGATTTTAATCAGTTGCTTTATTTCGCTTTCTTGCAAATAGTTAAATTTACTCTCCGTTTCGGAAATAGCGTTCGGGTGAATGCCAATAACCAACACTTCCCAATTTCCTGCAAATGCCGCTGATTCTGGAAGTAAAAAAGCTAATTTCGGAAATTGAAAACTGAAAGTGTAATCAGCTTTTACAATTGGAACCGTCAAATCCGTATTTTCTTCACCTTGCAATCCTGATGGAATATCAATGGACAATATTTTATTGCCGCTTTCGTTCATCCATTTCACAGCCTTGGCAAATATTCCGCTTAGTGGTCGGGTTAATCCGGAGCCAAAAAGGCCATCAATTATAATTGTTTCAACTGCAATATTGGGTGCAATAAATTTATTTTCATACACTTCTAAAGATGCCGGAAATTGGTCCATCAGGCGTTGTTTATTGATTTCGCAATCGGTTGAAAGTTTTCCTGCATGTATCAAAACTACATTCACATGATAACTATTCTTTTGCATAATCCGGGCCAATGCCAACGCATCACCACCATTATTTCCCGGACCTGCTATAATGCAAACCGGAAAACGATAATCAAATGTTTGCAAATATCTTTCGTAAATTGCATTGGCAGCTCTTTCCATTAAGTCGATAGAATCAATAGGTTCTTGCTCAATGGTATATTGGTCAAGTTGGCGGATTTGGGATGTAGTGAAGAATTTCATATCATTTGAATTAAAAAAACATTATGAGCTAAATTCTGTTGATAACAATGCCACAAATGTAATTCATTGTTTTGTAACTTTGTTCATAATTAGATTGGTTTTTATGTGTATTATTTAACCAATAAGTAGTTTTATGTGTAATAAATACACTGAAAAAAGTATTGATTTATAGTGAATAATATTAATTTGCATATCTTTGTAATTGTTTCTGTTCAATTATTTGATAAAATATGCTGTGATAGCTCTTTTTTTATAAAAGCTATTACTTTTATCTTCTATACAGAAACCAACCCATTTTTATTACCTTCGTATAAACACATTTATTGCTTGATGAACTACGATAAAGATACTTTTGCGGAACGTTTAAGATTGGACGATCGGATTGTGATTGACGAGATATATGAAATGTATCACGCTAAAATATTTCGTTTTTCGGTGTCCTACCTCAAGAATGAAGATGATGCGTATGATATTGTGCAGGAAGTATTTATCAAATTGTGGGAAAATAGGTTAAGTTTGAAAAAAGACACTAATTTTGATGCTTTTCTTTTTACAGTAGCTAAAAATGCAGTGCTTTCGTTGTTTCGGAAACGTGCAACTGAACAGAAATACAGAAGTGACTTATCTTCGACCGAAGAAACTGAACCAAATAAAATAGAGAATGATCTTGATTTCGAATTTTTGAAAAAACGGTATAATCAATTGATTGAAAAATTGCCTCCGAAAAGAAAGGAAATATTTATTTTAAGCAGAGAAAAAGGGTTGACAAATAAAGAAATTGCCTTTACAAAAGGTATTTCGGAAAAAACAGTTGAAGACCATTTGACAAAATCATTAAGTTTTTTCAAACAACATTTTAGCGCAATAGGCATGTTCACACTTTTGTTTTTCTATCTTTTTATTGAATAAACAATTGTTATATAATATTTTGAATGGACACTATTAGGGTGTCCATTTTGATTTTAAAGAAAAAAATTCAGAATTCATAGAAAAAAAAAATAAAAACAGAGCAGGGGTTTGTGAAAAGTTGTGCGTTATATGTATAAACGCAAAACAAAAACAAACATTTCCAACTCTGAAACCCGATAAAATTCATGCTTAAAGTTATGACTTACATCAACCGTTTATTAAAAAAATTCAGGGAAGGAAATTTTTCGGACAAAGAATTAACTGATTTGACTACCCTGTTAAAAATCCCGACTTACGACGAGGTTACCGATGCTTCAATGTTAATGCATTGGAAAGAATGTGATAATTCTCCGATTGGTGATGAGCAGAGGTTTATTCATATCTTAGATGAGATTCATCATACTATAAATGTAAAGAGTAATAAGACAACTTTGGTTCATCGGTTATATATTGGTTTTTCAAAGGTGGCAGCTATTCTGATTATTCCTTTGATGGTAGCATTTTATATGATTGGATTGAACCAAAATCCTAAAAATCTTGCTGTTCAAAAAAACACAATAACTGTTCCACTGGGAGCAACAAGTAATTTTATGCTACCCGATGGTACAAACGTAATGTTAAATTCCGGTAGCACTCTGACTTATCCGCTTAGTTTTGAACGAAACAAAAACAGACTGGTAGCACTCAACGGTGAAGGTTATTTCCAGGTTTCAAAGAATAAGAGAAAACCATTTATTGTAAATATGAATGGAATAGATATAAAAGTTACAGGAACCGCTTTCAATGCAAGAGCATACAATGATGAATCGAACGTTATTGTTGCTTTAGTCGAGGGGTCTGTTTTGTTGGGAAATCAGTTACCCGAAAATAATTTTGAAACGAAAAGTGAGTTAAAACCCATGGATGTTGCAATTTTGGATAAAGCCAATAAGAAAATTGAGAAGTTTCGGAGTAATGATTTAAAAAAACACATAGCCTGGACACAAGGAATTACAATGTTTGACAATGACCCGATACAAACTGTAACTGACAAATTAGAAAAACTGTACAATGTAGAAGTAATTATCAACGATAAAGAACTTTTGAATTACCGACTTACAGCAACATTTACAAATGAACCATTAGAGCGTGCTCTTAAAATCATAAGCATGTCTTCGCCAGTAAGTTATCAAATAGTTTCGGGACTGAAGGATTCGACAGGAATCTATGGTCAGCGCACCTTGATTATGAGAAGAAAGAGGTAGATAGTTGATAATTGCGAATTACAAGAAAAAAAAACACAAACAATATAGATATTTATTAACCCTTAAATTTATTATTAAAAAAACACGCTTATGAAAACAGTAACATAACTCCATCCAACATTTAGTTGCATTAAAACCCACTAACACAAATTTGTGGTTGCAATTTGACACTTATCTCAAACTTCTGATTCTCTTTTATTTATCACTATAAGCAAGTCGTGCTATGTAGTGATCGGGGAAACTCATACCAATTTTAACAAAAAAAGTGTCTCAATTTCCGGTAAAAAACACATCTTAAATTAATATTTTATTCACAAATTACAAAGAAAAAATCTATGAAACAAAACTCAGATTTGGTAAAAGAAAATGAACTCATTTTACCTCAGACGAAAAAACGTCCATTTCGGTTCATGTTATTTTGGTTGCTTGGTCTTGTCTTTTTTGTGCCCATTGGTCTGAAAGCTCAGGATGCCAAAATTACATTAAATGTAAAAAATACAGCGATAAGCGAAGTATTAAAAATGATTGAGGCTAAATCAGACTATCATTTTGCTTATAATAACAAACTCATTGATGTATCGAAAAAAGTTGATGTTGCTGTAACTAACGAACCTATTTCGGGCATTTTGAAAAAAATGTTTGCAAATACCGATGTTACATTTAAAGTATTGGATACCCAGATTGTTTTAATGTCACCCAAAGAAATGGGCGAACCCGCTCAGGGAACAACCATAAAAAAAGTATCGGGTAAAGTAACAGATGAAAAAGGTCAGCCAATCCCCGGTGCAACTATTATGGTAGTTGGTAAAAGTCAGGGTTCCATTACAGATATAGATGGATTGTACTCTATTTCAGATTTACCTCAAAATGCAGTTTTAAAATACTCGTTTGTAGGTATGGAAACCAAAATAGTTACCGTTGGAAATCAAGCAAGAATAAATGTTGTATTAAGCGAAGAATCAGAAAAACTAAGCGAACTTGTTGTTGTTGGATATGGTACAACTAATAAGAAAGGATTGGTATCGGCTGTTTCTTCGGTAAGACCAGAAGACTTAAACAAGGGTGCAATTACCGACATTGGACAATTGCTTCAGGGTAAAGCCGCAGGTTTGAATATTACAGTTAGTGGTGATCCTACCCGCCGTTCAAGTGTAATTCTGCGTGGTGCTTCAACGTTGAATAGTTCTATGGAGCCGTTCTATGTAATTGATGGTGTGCCGGGTGGAGACATTTCATTGGTTGCACCCGATGATATTGAATCCATCGATGTATTGAAAGATGCTTCAGCCACATCAATTTATGGTAACCGTGCTTCGAATGGTGTAATTATGGTTACTACCAAAAAAGGTAAAAAAGGTATGCCACAAGTTTCATACAATGGATATATGGGAATTGAAAATGTTTCCAATTTATTAAAAATGATGAATGCAGATCAAATCCGCGCATTTGCAACTAAAACCGGACAAAATTTAACTGAAGATACTGGTGTTAATACCGACTGGCAAAAAGAAATTCAACGTGGAACAGCTTATTCGACAAATCACAACTTATCGTTTAGCGGTGGTTCTGAACATAATACTTATAGTGCCAGTATCAACTATACCAATAAACAAGGTATCATTCAGGAAAGCAATCAAAATAAGATCGTTGCCCGTTTGACATTTGATCAGATGGCATTCAACGATAAAGTTAAAATCGGTCTATCTGTTGCCAATGCGAGAGTTGTATCCGACTACGTACCTCAGTTAGGAACTGTATTATTGCAATCTGCAAATCGCTTACCAACTTCACCGGTAAAAAAAGATGAAGGTTCTTATTATGAAAACTTTACAAAATCGGGTTATTTTAATCCTCTGGCAATCATAAATTACGGACAAGATCAAACTCTAAATAATAATCTGTTAGCTTCTTTTACTACCAATGTAAAATTGCCTTTTGGATTTACTTATGATTTGAGCATGTCATATCAGAATTACAATTCATTGCATGGTGAATATTATGATTCATACCTATACAATTACAATGGTACTGTATTTTATAATAATCCGGAACCTCCGGCAACAAAATCAATTGTTACTTTTGGTAAAGGTGGAACGGCATTACGTAATACATATCAGACCCGTAACGAGACATTGGAAAATTGGCTTACATGGAATAAAAGTATAGGGGTTCACTCAATAAATGCAATTTTAGGATATTCTTATCAGGATAATGTGTATGGAGATGGATTCCAGGCTACCAATATTAACTTCCCTGTAAATTCAGTAGGTTTTAACAACTTAGCATTGGGTAATTATTCAGCAATTTCTGGTGCAAAGGTTGATTTCGGATGGGATCAGATGTATTCAAAAACCCGAATGATTTCTTATTTTTCCAGATTGAATTACAATTTCAATGATAAATATTACTTACAAGCATCGCTTCGTCGTGACGGAGGTTCAGTTTTTGGTAAAAACAATCAATGGGGATATTTTCCATCAGTTGGTATTTCATGGAGAGCCGGTCAGGAAAAATTCATTCAGGACATGAATATTTTCGAAGATCTCAAAGTTCGTGCAAGCTATGGTGTAACAGGTAACTCAACCGGTTTTAATGCCTATACAGCACAATTTTTATCTGGCTCGATGGGTAATTTTTATTCGAATGGAAGTGCAGTTATGGCTTATGGACCAAACAAAGCTGCCAATCCTGATTTGAAATGGGAAAAAACCGCTACTGCAAATATTGGTTTGGATGCATCCGTTTTGAAAGGAAGATTGAGCTTTAATCTCGATTTTTACAACAAAAATACTACCGACATGATATATTGGTACGATGCAGATATTTTGTTAGTGCCAGCAGGAGGATTATTTGCTAACGGTGGAAGTATGAATAACAAAGGTGTGGAGTTAAGCGTTACTGCGTTACCAGTTAAAACAAAAGATTTTTCATGGAAAACAAATGTAATCTTAGCACACAACAAAAACACGATTACAAGTTTGTCAAATCCATATTTTGTTGGTGGCGATTCTATTCGTTATACACAACCAGATGGTGCCGGGCAAACCTCAAGCACACTTCAAATTCGCGAAAAAGGTTATCCACTTGGACAATTCTTCACATTGATTTATCAGGGTAAAAATGAAAATGGAGTTTCACAATATCTTGCCAAAGATGGTTCTTTGACTACAAATCCAACAACTTCAGATTATAGTTACGCAGGAAGTCCACAACCAAAATTGAATTATAGTTGGTCGAATTCATTTACATATAAAAATTTCGATTTAAATGTATTCTTCCGTGGAGTTTATGGCAATCAGATATTTAATGCTACGCGTGCTGATTTATTCAGACCATCGAGTGTAGCATTTACAAACATTCTTGTTGATGCCGGTAATGATTCTGAAAAAGATAATAATGCACACAGATATTCTTCACGTTTTATCGAAGATGGAAGCTATTTAAGGCTTGAAAATATGACGTTGGGCTATACATTAAAAAGTCCGATTAAATATGTAAGCAGCTTGCGTCTCTATTCAACAATAAATAATCTTTTCATTATTACAAAATATACCGGTGTTGATCCCGAAGTAAATCAGGGAGGTATGGCACCGGGTATTGATTCTAATAATTTCTATCCAAAAACACGTACTATTCTATTTGGTTTAAATATTATACTATAAGTCACTTAAAATAAAAGCAAAATCATGAAAAAAAGATTTAAATTTATTATACTACCGGCACTTATTTCTGTATTTGTTGCTTCATGTAACGATTTAGATGTTCCGGTTACAACGCAGATTACTCCGGATGTTTATCCACAGGACTCAACTCAGTTTGTTGCTTCAGCTGGAGTAGTTTATGCTGCGCTCAGAGGCAATTACTCTACTGATTATTTCTTTATGAATACTTTAACAACAGATGAAGGCATTTTGCCTGCCCGTGGTGGTAACTGGTATGATAATCAGGGATACATGAGAATGCACTATCACACATGGACTCCTGATCATGGAGGCACAAATGTTTGTTGGGACTGGTTCTCACGAATAATCGGTTACGACAATCAAACCATGTATATTTTAAATAATAATATGCCTGAGGGAAGTTTTAAAAGCCGTATGATTTCAGAATTGCGTATGGTGAGAGCTTTGGCTTATTATTGGATGATGGATATGTATGGTAATGTTCCTATTGTTACAACCTATGGAGATTTTGAGCCAAAAGCGAATTCAAGTCGTACCGAGGTTTTCGATTTTATTGTAAATGAAATCAACGAATGTTTGCCAAATCTTAGCACTACAGTTGATCAGACAACTTATGGCCGCCCTACAAAATATATGGCTTATGCGTTGTTGGCAAAATTGTATTTGAATTCAGAGTATTACACTGGAACTGCCCGTTATAACGAATGTATTGTTGCTTGCGATAATGTTATTAATTCATCAAAATATGCGATTGAACCAGCAAGTACTTATTTGAAAATGTTCTATCCGAACAATGGCCCTGCAATGAAGGAGTTTATTTTTGCGCTTCCTTATGACCCATCATTTGCATCGCTTGGTGGAACTAATGGTATGATGTATCATGCTCGCTATGATGTACCACGTTCATTGAAAACAAAATTCAATATTCCATTTACACCAAGTTCAGCATCCGGAACCCTTCCTGAGTTCTATGCTAACTTTAATGATCCGAATGATGTGCGTAATGGGCAGTGGTTAACCGGAAAACAATATTTAAATGATGGGGTGACTCCGGTGATGGTTACCACAACAAAAAAAGGATACAATCAATTTTATACAGGCACTGATGGTTCTGCATCATACTCTTATCAGGTTGAGTTAGCTCCCAATTTTGTACTTCGTCAGGATTCTATTTTATTTGACTGTGGCAACGATGAAATTGCCTGGAATATGGGCTATCGTAACATCAAGTTCTTTCCCGATGCAACATCAACAACTCGTAATCAAAATAATGATGTTCCTATCTTCCGTTATTCTGATATTATTTTAATGAAAGCTGAAGCAATTCTACGTGGAGGAACACCGACTTTGGGACATAGTGCACTTTCTCTTGTAAATCAGATACGCTCAAACAGAACAACATCGGCTGCATGGTCATCGGTTACTCTTGAAGATCTTTACAAAGAAAGAAACAGAGAGTTTGCTATGGAATGTTCACACAGAAATGATATGATTCGTTTTGGAAAATATGAAGGCAAATGGGGTTTCAAAGTTAATGCAGACCCAACTCGTCGGATATTCCCAATCCCAACAGGAGCGAGAGTAAAGAACCCGAAATTAGTTCAAAATCCGGGTTATTAATTATTGATTGTGTATTTTTGGCTGTCCGTTATGTGGAATTTTGGCATGCGGACAGCCAATTTTTTAAATAATCTATATGTCAAACGACAAGAAATCAGAACGACTTTTATCGCTCGATGCGTTGCGTGGGTTCGATATGATGTGGATCATAAGCGGCGAAATTGTAGTACATGCCTTGGCAAAAGCTTCAAGTGACCCGGTTTCAAATTGGATGTCAAGCCAATTGCAACACACTGTATGGAACGGATTTACATTTTACGATATGATTTTTCCGTTGTTTATATTTATTGCAGGAATTTCCATGCCTTTTTCTTATTCCAAAAAATTAGAATATAAAACAGGAAGTGAACTTAAGAATGCCAAAAAATCGGCATACTTTGCTTTGATTAAACGAACGGTTATTCTAATTTTACTTGGAATGGTGGTAAACAAAGCACTACAATTCAACGACTTCGAGCATACGCGTTTTGCAAGTGTGCTGGGTCGAATTGCACTTTCCTGCTTTTTTGCAGCCATTATTTTTCTGAACTTTAAGCTTCGGA
>JAKLIM010000490.1 GCA_022709605.1 Bacteroidota bacterium
TTGAACGATTTGCGAATATTGAATTCGATGAAACGTTCGATATAATTGTTGCTATTGCCAATGGAGGTATTGTTCCCGCCGGAATTATTAATCAACGATTACTGATTGATGTTCAAATTCTTAAAATCAATTTCAAGGACGAAAATCAGAAACCCAGGTACGATGTGCCCAAATTATTAGAACCGATTGATTTTGAATTCAGAGATAAAAAAATTCTGTTGGTTGATGACCGTATAAAATCCGGTTCGACAATAAAATTGGCAAAAGAACTGCTCAAAGAGGCTGCAATGATAAAAACTTTTGCAGTCAATGGAAATGCTGATTATGCAATTTTCAATGAAATGTGTTTCAGGTTTCCGTGGAATATTTGAAATAGAATAAAGATAAAAGAACAACCCCGATAGTTATCGGGGAAAGATTAAAGAAAAAGATAATATATTTCATTAGTACAATAATTAAAATACAAACTATTGATAATGTATATTTTGCAAATTTAAAAGCCGGGATTATAAATAATCAAAATAATATTTATAATAAAATATCAACTTATAACTAACATAGAAAACGCATGGACAGACGGGATTTTTTAAAAGCATTGGCACTTGCAGGTGCAGCCTTAACCATTAAGCAAAGTGGAGCCATGACAATGATGTCGCAGAATTTCAGTGGAGTTGCTCCGGTCGAAAATTACGATTTAGTGGCTGTTATGGGCGGTGACCCGGTAGCGATGTTCCGCAAAGGGATTACCGAAATGGGTGGCATGAGCAAATTTGTAAAAAAGGGTTTCAAAGTTTGTGTTAAACCTAACATCGGCTGGGATAAAGTACCTGAACTGGCCGGAAATACCAATCCTGATCTTATTGCCGAAATTGTCCGTCAATGTATTAAGGCAGGCGCTAAGGAAGTGGTTGTTTTTGACCATACCTGCGATGACTGGCGTAAATGTTATGCGAACAGTGGGATTGAAAAAGCCGCCAAAGCTGCTGGTGCAAAAATAGTTCCGGCACATGAGGAATCATATTACCGTGAAGTGTCGTTGCCACGAGGTAAAGTACTGAAATCTACCAAAGTTCATACCGCCATTCTCGACAGTGATGTTTGGATTAATGTTCCGGTTCTGAAAAATCATGGTGGTGCAAAAATGTCCATTTCAATGAAAAACCACATGGGAATTGTTTGGGACAGAGGTTTTTTCCATAAAAATGATTTACAACAATGTATAGCCGATGTTTGCACTTTGAAAAAAGCTGCCGTGCTAAATGTAGTGGATTCGTACCGCCTGATGAAAGACAACGGTCCGCGTGGAAAATCGGAAGCTGATGTTGTTCTTGCCAAAGCACTTTTTATTTCACAGGATATCGTAGCAGTTGATACTGCCGCGACAAACTTCTTCAATCAGGTTCGCGAAATGCCACTACCATCGGTGAAACATTTAAGCCTTGGCGAAAGTCTGAAAATTGGAACTATGAATTTGGATAAGCTTAAAATTAAGCGTGTAAAAATATAATTGAACTAAATTATGCTCCGAAAAATCCGAATATTTCTCTCTGTATCAGTATTTTTGCTCATTTCGTTGTATCTTCTGGATTTTGCAGAATTGCTTCCTCATCAATTTCATGTATTGACGCAATTACAGTTAATTCCTGCAATCATCGGATTACATATTGGCATCATCGTTTTTTTGCTGATATTGACCTTTATTTTCGGAAGAGTTTATTGTTCATCTATATGTCCTTTAGGTGTTTATCAGGATATTATTAACTGGATTTCAAGGAAGACACATAAGAAAAAACGATTTAAATTCAAACCGGCATTGAATATTTTGCGTTGGTCGGTTACAGGCATTACTATTGTAGCATTCCTGTTTGGGTTTACCTTTTTGCTTGGATTGCTCGATCCTTATTCAGCCTTCGGAAGAATGACCGTCCATATTTTCAAACCCGCCTATTTAGCCGGAAATAATTTGCTAGAAACCATATTTACCCAATTTGGGAATCATACTTTCTACAAAGTAAGTATTTATATTTTAAGCATTTCATCGCTTGTCGTTGCATTGATTACTTTACTATCGATAAGCTTACTTGCATGGATTGACGGTCGAATTTATTGCAATTCCATTTGTCCCGTTGGAACTGTACTTGGTTTTGTGAGTCGTTATTCTATTTTTAAAATCAGAATTGACAACGATCTTTGTAATTCGTGTGGATCATGTGGTCGTAATTGCAAAGCATCATGTATTGACACAAAAGAAGACAGCTGCAGAGTGCATCATTCATTCAGGCTTATTTATTGATTATATCCCTGGAGCTTTATCTCTCCATAGATTGACAGCCGAAATGATTCACAGACCAGGGGCGTTATTAAAAATCAAAAGTTTATTT
>JAKLIM010000491.1 GCA_022709605.1 Bacteroidota bacterium
GTAAAAACAACCCCATTACAGTACAAGTATTGGGTATATGTTCAGCATTAGCTGTAACTGCCAATTTGAAACCGGCATTGGTTATGGGCATCTCGGTAACAATAATAGTAGCATTCTCAAATGTGATTATATCAATGTTGCGTAATACGATTCCAAATCGAATTCGTATTATTGTTCAGCTCGTAGTTGTTGCTGCCCTGGTGACTGTAGTAAGTGAAATTCTTAAAGCTTTTGCCTACGATGTAAGCGTACAATTATCGGTTTACATTGGTTTGATTATTACCAACTGTATTTTGATGGGACGTCTTGAAGCTTTTGCAATGGCCAATAAACCATGGGAATCTTTTGTGGATGGACTTGGTAATGGGTTTGGTTATGCTGTAATACTTATTATTGTCGGATTTGTAAGAGAGCTTTTCGGAGCAGGTTCTTTGTTGGGATACAGAATAGTACCACAAGCGTTGTACGATGCTGGATACATGAATAATGGCTTAATGATGATGCCTCCAATGGCTTTAATTATTGTAGCTTGTATTATCTGGGTACACAGAGCAAAAAACAAAGATTTACAGGAAAAATAAAATGTTAAATGTTAACGAGTTTACAAGGAAACAAGGAATTGAGTATTTCAAAATATATCACACACTCGTTTACCTATTTATCGTTTATTAATTAAAAAAATAATATGGAAAATATAGCCAGTATATTTGTTAAGTCGATTTTTGTCGACAATATGATTTTTGCATTTTTCCTCGGGATGTGTTCTTATCTTGCCGTTTCGAAAAATGTTAAAACTTCGCTTGGATTGGGCGTAGCAGTAATTTTCGTATTGGCAATCACATTGCCAATCAATTATTTGCTCGAAGTACACGTATTGAAAGAAGGCGCTTTAACATGGTTGAGTCCTTCTTTAAAAGGGTTGGATTTAAGTTATCTCGCATTTATTTTATTTATTGCTGTAATTGCTGCAATGACTCAGTTAGTAGAGATGATTGTTGAAAAATTCAGTCCTTCGTTATATGCTTCATTAGGTATATTCTTACCACTTATTGCGGTAAACTGTGCTATCATGGGAGGTTCACTTTTTATGCAACAGCGGGCATTCAACAATGTTGCAGAGGCTACATCATATGCACTTGGTTCGGGTGTAGGTTGGTTATTAGCCATTGTAGGATTAGCAGCAATCCGTGAAAAAATGGAATACTCTGATGTACCTGCACCATTACGTGGATTAGGAATTACCTTTATAACAGTGGCTTTGATGGCATTGGCATTTATGAGTTTCTCCGGGTTAAAAATCTAATAAATAAAAGTCGTTTCGAACAAAAATGACATAAATAACGAAATAAATAAATCAACTCATGATTTTAGCAGTAAATACACAAGTTCTTTTTGCCAGTCTAACAGTCTTTCTACTGGTTATTTTGCTATTAGTAATTATTTTACTTGTAGCAAAAAGATATTTGGTAGCATCGGGCGATGTAACTATTAATATAAATGATGAAAAACAAGTAATTGCCCCTGCAGGAAGTACACTGTTGAGCACTTTATCTGAACAGAATATATATCTTCCGTCAGCTTGTGGTGGTGGTGGTTCATGTGCTCAGTGTAAATGTCAGGTAATTGAAGGTGGAGGCGAAATTCTTCCTACCGAAACCGTTCATTTCAGTCGTAAAGAAATCAAGGATAACTGGAGACTTGGTTGTCAGGTGAAAGTTAAGAACGACATTTCTATTCACATTGAAGAATCAATTCTTGGTGTAAAAAAATGGGAATGCGAAGTGGTTTCGAATCGCAATGTGGCTACTTTCATTAAAGAATTTATTGTAAAATTACCCGAAGGTGAAAAACTTAACTTTACATCGGGTGGTTATATTCAGATCGATATTCCGAAATACAATTTGAAATTTTCGGATTTTGCCATCGAAGAACAATTCCGCAGCGATTGGGATAAATTCAATATGTGGGATTTGGCATGCAAAAACGATGAAGAAACCATGCGAGCTTACTCCATGGCCAATTATCCAGCCGAGGGCAATATCGTCATGTTGAACGTACGTATTGCCACTCCTCCTTTCGACAGAGCTAAAGGCGGTTGGATGAATGTTAAACCGGGTATTTCGTCATCGTATATTTTCAATCTGAAACCAGGCGACAAAGTAATGGTTTCCGGACCATTTGGTGAGTTCTTCCCTATTCTGAATTCAAAACGTGAAATGCTGTATATTGGTGGTGGTGCAGGTATGGCTCCGTTGCGTTCACATGTATTACATTTGCTGAATACGCTTAAAATTTCGGATCGTAAAATTACTTACTGGTACGGTGCACGTTCGAAGAAAGAAATTTTCTATGAAGAAGATTTCCGTA
>JAKLIM010000492.1 GCA_022709605.1 Bacteroidota bacterium
ATTCAAGAACCTGTCCGCCTCCCGGCGGAACTTGTCCGCCTACTGGCCGATTCACCCTTCGACAGGTGTTACAGTGAGTTTGTCGAACTGCTCAGGGTTCAAACCTGTCTGCCTACTGGCGGAACTTGTCCGTCAGCTGACGGATTTGGGGTAATTTTATAGATTTGGTGTCAACTGGTGATTTTTAAAATATAAAACACTGTTCATTTGTTCAGCTAATTTCATTGAGTGTGTTACCACTATCAATGTGGTATTCAGCTCTTTATTCAGGCTGATTAATTCTGACGATAAAATGGCTGCACTTTCCTCGTCGAGCGATCCGGTTGGCTCATCCGCCAATATAAGTTCCGGTTGATTGATTAATGCCCTTACAAAAGCTGTGCGCTGACATTCGCCTTCCGAAAGTTGACCGGGTAATTTATCCCGATGCTCCATCATACCCAGTCTATCGAGCAACTCTTTGGCACGATTGACGGCGTTTATTTTATCAGATGCATTGTTATAAGTCAGTGTCGGAATCAAAACGTTTTCGAAAACGGTACATTGCGGAAGCAAATAATGCATTTGAAAAACAAAGCCCACATTTTTGTTGCGAAATGCACTGCGTTCATTATCAGTCATTCTGCTTATATCCAAGTTGTTAAATAGTATATTTCCTGAGTCGGGTACGTCGAGAGCTCCTGCAATATTCAGAAATGTAGTTTTTCCGGAGCCTGACGGACCGACAATTGCCAATGATTCACCTTTTTCGATTTCAAGCGAAAAATGTTTTAGTATGCACTGATTTCCATAGGATTTGGAAATATTATCGAATTTCAAAAGCGGATTGATATTTTTCATTTATATATTTCCCTCATTTTTGTGGTTTGTTCTGAAGTACTGAATGCCGATCGAATAGCCGGGTGACAATTTTGTTTCAATTCATTGTACAATTCTCTGTCTGCCAGCACTTTTCTTAAGGCTTCGACAAGTTGTCCCAAATCTTCAGGTTTGTAACAATAGCCGGCTTTGCTTTTATTTATAATTTCGGAATACGCCCCGATTTCGGGAACAATCGCCGGAACTCCGGCTGCAAAAGCTTCGAGAATATGCATTCCAAAAGCTTCTTTTCGACGCGAAGGCACACAAAGTAAACTGATTGAATTTAGAAATTGATTTTTACCGTTCAGTGATAAATCATCGAAAAATTCAACATCATTTTCTAATTTAAATTTCTTCATTTTTTGTTTGATGTCCCGAACCACTTTTTTGTGATCGTCGGTATATCCTCCTGTATATTTGAGTTTTAAGTTTGTAAATTGCGGATCTTTTTTCAACTCAGCAAAAGCATCGAACAGTATATCTGCTCCAAATGTGCTGTTGATTTTCGACATGTAACCAATCGTATGAGAATCAGCCGAATGTTTATTCTCGCGAATTGTATCAGCTCCGAGACTGTTATAAACCACTTTAATTTTGTGCTCCTGGATATTCAGTTTCGAAAGCATCAATCCTGCATAATAATCACTTACAGCAATAAATTGGTCGATAAACTCAGCATTGGCTTCAATTATTTTCCAGGTTTCCGAAGCGTAAGGTTCACGCATGTCGTCTATCCATTCGTCTTCATCCTGAAGTGTACATATTACTTTGCAACCCAGTTCTTTCTTCAACTTTTCGGCCAAACCCGACAACAAAGCGTTCGAAAGATGAACCACATCGGGCTTTTCGTGTGTTTTGAGCCAGTTTATCATCGTTTCCAATTCCTGCGATTGCTTACCATGTTCGCCTTTGAGCATCGAAATGGTCATGCTTTCGTTACCCGATGCACTTGTCGATCCTGATTGTTTGGCGGCATAGCGCAATACTTTTTTCGAATCGAGTAAATGTTTTGCCCAATGTGGCAGGTGTTTAAAAAGCGGACTAATTTGCTCCAGATAAATGTTTACGGCACCATAAAAAATGGGACTGTCAGCTTCACACTCATCAATTGTGAGTGGTAAATACATAGGAATCAGAAGAATATCAAATCCGGAAGCTTTGAGCGATTGCGTCAGGTATTTGTCTCTGGTGCAATTTCCGCAATAAAACGAACCGCCAGAACCCGGTAATAAATAAGCTATTTTCATTTTATTTTCCTTTAAATGCATACACTTTTCCATCTTTTCCGGCCACAACCATAAATCCGTTAATTATCGCCGGTGTGCTTTTCATGGCAATTCCCAAATCATAAGCATATAATTTTTTACCGGTTTCAGTCGAAATAAAATGAATGATACCGTCGTTTGAGCATATTACAACCTTGTTTTTCAACAAAACAGGTGAGCTTTCAATTTTACCAAAAGCCTGATATGTCCAAATAATTTTTCCAG
>JAKLIM010000493.1 GCA_022709605.1 Bacteroidota bacterium
GCAAAGTCAGCCGATCCTCGCGCAATCATCGGGCTGACAGATATCTCTGCACGCCGCCATGTGGATAAAGATCTTCTTTCCTTTGCAGTGCCATTTTTAATGTATATGCAAATGGAAGAAAACGTTGAAGGTAGTTTCCTGAATAAGGAAGTCTGGAAGAATTTATTGGAAAGGAATAATTAAGTAAAAACAGAAATGTCATGGAATCAGAATTTTATCAGCTAAAAGTTAAAAAGCCCAATGGCGAAATCCTTGAAATGAAAAATTTCAAAGGGAAAAATGTATTGATAGTCAATACAGCTACAAAATGTGGACTTGCCCCGCAATTTGACGGTTTGGAAACATTGCATCAAAAGTATAAAGACAAAGGGTTGGTAGTGTTGGGTTTTCCAAGCGCTCAATTTTTGAACCAGGAACCCGAAACAAATGAAACCGTGGAAGAAGCTTGCAAAATCAATCACGGAGTAACCTTTCAGCTTACCGAAAAAATTGATGTAAACGGGAAGAATACACATCCGGTATTTGCTTATCTAAAAAGTAAAAAAGGAGGTTTTCTTGGAAATCGCATCAAATGGAATTTCACCAAATTTTTAATCGATAAAAAAGGTAATCCGGTAAAGCGTTTTGCCCCAACCGATAAACCGGAAAAAATTGAGAAAGACATTTTGAAATTGATTAACAGTTAGAATAAAAATACATTTTGTTGCAAAATTCAATGAATGAGAAAATTAAAATTAAGCATACTCGATCAATCTGTCATCAGACCGGGCGGCAATGCCAAAGATGCTATTAATGAGACTGTTGCAACGGTTAAACTGGCCGAAGAATTGGGTTATAGCCGCTTTTGGGTATCGGAACATCATAACTCCGCGCTCATTGCCGGTTCTACACCCGAAGTGCTGATGGTAAAACTGGCCGATGCAACCAAGGCCATTCGTATTGGCTCAGGTGGCATTATGTTGCCAAATCACAGCGCTTTAAAGGTAGTTGAAAATTTCAGGATGCTCGAAGTGCTTTTTCCCAATAGGATTGATTTAGGAATTGGACGCGCTCCGGGTACCGATCGGATTACCTCTTCAATTCTTAACCCTTCAAACGATTTTAGCGAGGCAAGTTATTTGCAACAGTTAGAATACATGCAACATTTTTTCAAGGATACGGCTGCCACTAAATACGGCTCGCTGTTCGCGACACCGCGAGCAACTACAATTCCATCGCAATGGATACTAAGTTCCAGTGGCGGAAGCAGTTTAATTGCCGCAAAATTTGGAATGGGACTTAGCATTGCCAAATTTATAAACGGTTTTGTCAGTCCACAAGTGGCAGAAACATACCGGAAGAATTTTAAACCTTCAGCCGAAAATACTGAACCTCAGGTAATGGTTGCCGTTCAGGTAGTTTGTGCCGAAACCGAAGAAAAAGCAAACCAAATGCGTAAGTTTATTGATTTCGTTTTTGTGCAATTTGAAAAAGGCAATTTCAATGATTTTAAAGATGGAAACTTTATCAAGAATTATAGTTTCTCCCCTTTTGAACAACAAATAATAGACAGAAATAAAGGACGCATCATTTCGGGAACGACCGATGATGTGAAAGAACAACTCATTAAATTATCAAACGATTTTGAAACGGATGAAATTATGATTACGTCCATGTCTGTTGATTATGAAGCGCGTAGAAAATCATTTGAATTATTGGCAAACGCATTTGAGTTAAAGCATATTACATAAACATTTTATTTTTAAATAATTTACACTTAAAAGCAAAAAAACATGAAGTACAGACAATTAGGAAAATCAGGATTAATGGTATCCGAACTTTGCTTAGGAGCCATGAGTTTTGGCGGTGATGGCTACTGGAAAGTAGTAGGTGCGTTGGATTATCCAAGCAGTAAAAAATTAGTGGATATGGCTCTTGATGCCGGCGTTAACTTTTTTGACACGGCAGATGTTTATTCACACGGTCAATCCGAAGAAATCCTTGGGAAAGCCATTAAAGAGAAACGCAACGAAGTTGTGCTTGCCACCAAACTGAGAGGCAGAATGAGTACAGATATCAACGATGTGGGATTGTCACGCAGACATATCATCGATAGTTGCAACAGCAGCTTAAAACGGTTAGGCACTGACCATATCGACCTTTATGTGATGCACAGTTTCGATCCGATTACCCCGCTTGAAGAAACTTTGGGAGCTTTATCGGATTTGGTACATCAGGGAAAAGTGAGGTACATCGGCGCGAGTAATTTCTCGGCATGGCAGTTGATGAAAGCATTGGCCGTATCGAAAGAAAATCATTTTGAAAAATTTGTTTCGCTGCAAGCTATTTATTCGCTTATTTCGAGAGA
>JAKLIM010000494.1 GCA_022709605.1 Bacteroidota bacterium
CTTCGATAAAATTTCCACTTAAATGCCATTTGGTATAAAAAGTATCCTGAAGTCCTATTTCATACGAAGGAGCAACAAATTTTGCAGTTCGGGTATTTGGGTAGGCGGGACCTTGTTTGTAATAATTGTTTACGAAATTAATTTTTTCGGTACCAAATTTACCTTTCTCATTTTCACCACCATAACATGCCGTGCTTTTCCCGAAATTATAATTCACATTGTTTACATAGTCAATCAAAACATAACGGGTAACATCAGTTGTTACACCAAAGCGTGGCGAACGTGATACATTACTCGCCAAAAGATTGTGGTGATAAGTGGCATTCTGCCCCGCAATTACAGGGCCATATCCGCGTGCACCTTTACCATTCACCGAATTATACAAACCTTCGGCGAAAATGCACCATTGGGTTGTTAAATTAATATCGTCAGCTATATCGCATAATTCTTCTGACGACCACGACATGGAGCAATGGTCAATTATGAAGTTACCACCGTTTTCGAGAATAAAACTTGCAGCATTGATGGCTACTCCGGCCGGTGTATAAGCTCCTGTTCTGAAACGCAAATTGCGAATAATCATATTATAACTTCCACCAAAGTTAATCGATTCACCTTTAATGCAAATACCATCGCCCGGAGCCGTTTGACCTGCTATTGTAATATTGTTACGTTTACTTCTTAATTCAATTCCTTTCAAATCAATGATCCCGGAGACTCTGAAAACAATTGTAATTGGCTGTCCGGAATGTTGTTTGAGTGCCCACCGAAAACTTCCAACCAGATTTCCCACACCATCGTCCTCAACTGTTGTCACTTCAACTATTTGTCCTCCACGACCGCCTGTTGCCCATTTTCCATATCCTTCGGCTGAAGGGAAAGCAGGTGTTTGGGAAACAATTTCCAAGACTGGAAAAGTAAATAAAAAAGCGAATAAAAGGATAAATGCAGGTTTCATTATTTAAGTAGTTTATAAGTATGAATAAAACGAATAATCTTGTTTCGTGTACTCAATTTCCAGCAATTCAATTACTATGAAATCTGATTGTAACCCATAAAAGTTAGGTAAAAAAAACTCCCTTCCGAAACTATTCGAAAGGGAGTCAAACTGTGTTATAATTATATTTATGCTATTTTTTTTATTCAAATGGATTAAACTTTCCATTCGGCCAGCCGATTGTCTGCTCCAGAGCAGGACTTCTTGTAATAATATTCTGCGGAATATCAAAGAAATTAAAATTACCTGTCATCGTAGTTTGTAACGCAGTAGGATCAGTTACAGCAATATAATTAATAGATTTCACCAATGGTCCGGATGATTTAGCTGTCATGGTAAAATATTTGTACAAGTTTTCAACTTTTATGGTATCGCGTCTCGAAGGTGTCATAAACATGGTGGAATCAAGTGCTAAATTTTTCAAACCAATGGTAAATCCTGAGCCGCTTTTTTTCCAACCATTCAATTTTAGAATATACGAACCCAAATTATTCGTAAACATATTTCGGCGACGCAGGTCATTGAACCGTTTTCCTTCGAAAGCAAATTCTACTCTTCTTTCGTTCATTGTAAGCTCAATAGGAGTAATTTCGGCACTCGATTTCAATCCGTAATATCCATCTAATCCGGGTTCAATACCGGCTCTGGCTCTGATTTGTTTCAAACAATCGTAGCCAACTTCCGAATTATTGCCCTGAAACTCAAAAGCACATTCAGCAAGGTTGAGCAACACTTCGGCGTATCGCATTTCAATCCAATCGGTTGCCGATTTACCCATGTTAGCGCGGGCAATGGATGGATCAACCATTTTACGACAATAAAATCCTGTTGATGATATTTTGTCAGAAGTGGTATTTTCGCCGTAATAAATTTTACCATTTTTACGGGTAAACTGAAAATTCCACTGTCGCCGACTTGCATTTCCTTCGAGTTGATAATAACCACCGTTGAATGCAATTGTTGCGTAAAAACGCGGGTCTCTGTTCAAATAAAATTTAGTTGCATCGCTACCGTTTCCAATAAATGTTCGGGTATTCGGGAGGGCAGCATTGTATTTAAATGCCAAACTGCCATCTTTCATTGGGAATGCAATTACTAAATCCCAGCTTGGCGCATTGCCCGGTGAACCGGCAGTTGTTACTTCATCCGGAACTACCGAATTTTCATATCCATGCGTTTTAACATCAGTAAAATAAGGAGTTACAATAATAGCTTCTGTATTTCCTTCCGATTTTTTCTTTCTGAAAATCAAATTATGATCGTAACCATACGGCCATTGTTCAGTTATAGCTGCTGTAACAGGCATTAATGAATAACCATCCTGTAAACATAAATCGCGTGCAGCTA
>JAKLIM010000495.1 GCA_022709605.1 Bacteroidota bacterium
TGATTGGCACGGTCGATGGCCAGGTAATTGTGATCCCACGCTGTTTTGATATCACCAAAACCGGTTAATAATCCACCTTGCAACGACCAAATGTCACGACGCGATCCATCGGGTAGGGCAGAAGGAGCTGCTACTTCGACATCTGTATTTTGCATCCAGATATTCGACATACGCGAAGTGTACGAATCCTGTGCAAACAGAGCATAAACTCCAAGCACAGCCTTTTTTGCATCATCCGGATTCGAAAAAACATATTTCGAATCGAAATTGGAGAGCGATGTTGTTTCAAGGAAGTCACTGCACGCCGAAAATAAAGTTAACGACGTTATGACTGTTAATATGATTTTCTTGTTGATTTTCATATATTTAAATTTTATATTTTTTGTTGTAACTTTCATGTTAAAATATTGAATTAACAATTTGAATTACCATTCATTAAAATGTTACGTTTAAACCAAATGTTGCACCTATACTTTTTGGATAGGACGAGTAGTCAACGCCGGGAGTTAATCCGGAAGTAGATGAACCTCTGACTGCCGTACTTACTTCGGGATCGTAACCGGTATAGTTAGTCAAAACCCAAAGGTTGTTCAGCGTGCAATAGAAACGGAACTGATTGCAGGCAAACTTTTTGAGGAGTTTTGCAGGAATATTATATCCAACACTTACATTTTGCAAACGGAGGAACGAGCCATCTTCAATAGCCCACGATGAAGGAATTACAGTTGCATTTCCGAATGATAAAGGCGACCAATATTCTTTAGCATTTTCGCCTTCGTTCATTGCTGCCAAAGTAGCTAAATCGGTAACAAGGAGACCCGTAGCATTATCAAGATAGGTATAACGGTTATCCTGTGTCATTGTATTCAACATATTAGGGAATGAAGTACGATATTGTTGCGAAGAAGCAATTTTATTTGCATTGTAAATCTGATTACCATAAATGTAGCTAAACAATACTGTAAAGTCGAAATTATACAATTCGCCATTGAACCCAAAACCACCGGTTAACTTAGGAGCAGTTCTACCAATAATTTCACGGTCATTATCATCAACCACGCCGTTGCCATCAAGGTCTTTGTATTTAGCTGTTCCGGGACGGGTACCGATTCTTCCACCAAGCATACCACAAGTAGGCACACCATCTTTCAGAATGTATTTTTTACCAATTTCATCATAACTTTCAAAATCGTTCGTGGTGTAATAACCATCGCTCACCCAGCCGTAAATTAATCCTACCGGTTCGCCCACTTTCACATGATAATCGTAATATCCTTTCAAATCGGTTCCACCCCAACCCGAAGCATATTCCTGTAAATCAATGCCTTCAGCCAATTTATCAACATTCGATTTATTATAAGCGCTATTGAAAGTTGCATTTAATTTGAAGTTTTTGCTTTTAACAATCATGGCATTTAATGTAAGTTCAACACCCTTGTTTGAAGTTTGACCTACGTTACGAGTGGTTTTTGTATAACCGGGTGCAACAATGGGTGTTACCAGTAACAAATCCTTTGCAATATTTTGATAGTATTCAATTGTACCGTTCAGTCTTTCGTTGAAAAAACCAAAATCTAAAGCCGTGTTGTACGTATAAGTAGTTTCCCATTGCAAAAGTGGATTAGGTAACTGATCGCTCGATGCTCCCCAATAGTTGTTTTGAACATCGCCCAACCCATACGTTTTTGTAGCCTGTATTTTGTACATTGGACGGATTAAACCGGTAGGAATATTCGCATTACCGGCAACTCCATAACCAATACGCAACTTCATGTTTGATATTACGTGTTTGATATCCATCATAAATGGTTCTTCGTTTATGCGCCATGCAGCCGAAGCAGCAGGGAATTGCGCCCAACGTTTTCCTTCTCCAAATTTATTGGAGGCATCCGCTCTGAAAGTTAACGAAAGCAGATATCTTTCTTTGAAATTATAATTTAAACGGCCAAAATATGACAACGAACGAACCGGTTCATTGAAATAACTTGAGATATTTTTTGTGGCGCCACCTAAACCTAAATTAGCAAAAATAATATCAGGAGTAAGATCGGTTCCAAATCCGGTTGCATAAAGGAATGTGTTATACGAGTCGTAATTATTCATTTCCTGTCCGGCCATTGCTGTAATATTGTGATCACCAAATTTTGTGTTGTAGGTCAGAATATTCGATAATCGAATGCGTGAACTATTTGTTTTTGTCCAGTCAACCAACGGATTACCATCAACGTACGAAGCGGTGGTTGTATTCGCACCCCAATAATTCTGATCGTCTCTGAAACCATATTCGTAACCACCTTCTACGCGGTAAATCAG
>JAKLIM010000496.1 GCA_022709605.1 Bacteroidota bacterium
CAGAACGCTTCGAACCGTTGAATGGAAGGAAGTGAAAACTTTTGAAGATTCAAAGTTTAACGCTTATTTCCCTGCAAATTTTGCAAAACAGTTTAAAGACAGCATGTATAATTTATTGAAAGTCTCTGATTTCCGAAAAATTATGGTTACCCTAAATGTTATATCCGATGTGGAATTTAAAACTTTTACCGACTCGGTATTTAACAATAATTCAGGCGCTTACGATTATTTTATTAAAGACAATAAAAAAACGGAACTAAAAACGAAATACGAAGGTATTCAGTTTAAAGATTTGATTTACGACCAAAGCGCTCAGATTTATAAAGTAGAATACACCCGTCAGTACAAACTGGCTGCACGATTCAAAGCATACGACGAGTTTAATATTGTAGGAATTGCCGACAAAAAAGAAATTGATTTAAGATAAAAAAAATGAGAGAAATTATGAAAAAAGCAATATTGACATTTCCGATCATTCTCATTTTAGGCTTTATAATGGCAGGTTGTGTTGCCAACGAAGCCCTGATTGAAGATTTCCCGAACGATAAAATTTCATTTAAATACAGCGTGAGTAAAGCTGAAAGTTACAGACTCGACTATTTGGTGGGTGCTACAATTCAGTTTGTAAACTTATCGGTAGCTACCGGTGAAGCCACCTGGGATTTTGGCGATGGAACCCCATTAGTTACCGGCGATTCAGTAACACATAAATACCCTGTAGCCGGAACATATTCTGTCAAACTTACCATTGCAGGAGAAACCGGTTCATTAAAAAAGAATTTACTTGTCAGTGATATAGCTACTTATATAACAATACAGCCTTTTGCAGGTGGTATCTGTTTGGTAAAATCGACTCCGGTAACTTTCAGTCTCGAAACTCCCAATCCTGAACAATTACCCATAGTCTATAAATGGATTTTTCCGGCAGGAACCATTGATGCTTCCGGCAATCCAATTACTGAAAGTTCGTTGGCCGATCCGGGTTCTTTGAAATTTACAAGTATCGGTTCGCAAAAAGTGAGACTGCAAACCACGCTGGGAGGTCGGTTACTTGAGGAAAGTTATGTAAATGTGCAGGTTGGATATACTTCGCCTGCTAAAACTCTTTATTACGCTGTGAAAAGCGGTAATATTATGGCCTACAAAATTGTAAATAATTTACCTGCTGATATCAAAAACTCGCCCTACGATTTAGGCGTAAAATCAGGTCAACATCCTTTCAATATACTTTTTAACGACACTTCGTTGTACGTGTTGGATGCCGGAAAACAATTTAATTATATAAACGATGTGGATGGAAATCTGGGCGATGGTAAAATCTCCGTCATTTCCAAAGATGGTTCGATTGTGGAAACCATGATTACAAATGTTGGAGGAACAGCTTTCAACGATCCTTTTTGGGGATATATTGAACCAAGTGAAAAAACCCTTTACTTTTCTGACAGAAACACGGGTATTGCAAAAATTACATTAGACAAAAGAAATCAGACACTTAATCGCACCGAATATCCCTATTGGGTGCAGAATAATCGATTAGGCTATTATAACAATGGTTGGGCATTTGGAGCCATGAACACCAACTTTGCCAAGGTCAACGGTATTTGGTGGTGGGGAAAAACTTATTCGGGTGTCGGTGTTTTCAGATTCAATGAATCTGACATTTCGACAGTGGATATCACGGCTGGAACAAGACCAACTTCAGGGGTTTTATTTCCGGACATTTACATTAAATCGTTTGTTGTAGATCAATCGCGTGGTTTTGTGTATTTCACAGTGAGAGATGATGCTGCAGCCGGATTTTATAAAGTAACTGTTGCCGATGTCGAAAACATAAAAACCTTTGATGACCTGAAAGTTGCCGGGAGATTAATTCAAGCATTAACGCCTGACACAGAAGGTTCTTCGGGTGAATATGTTTATATAACTCAGCTTGCACTCGATGCAGAAGATGGCTCAGTTTATTTTGGATATCGCACCGGCGATGCTACTAAAGTTACTTCGGGATTAAAACGTTACAATCCGGCAACCAATAAAGTTGAAAGCGTAATTGATGGTGTTGAAGTGTATGGTGTGACGATAAATAATTCCAAATCGAAATTGTTTTAAGACCCCAGTTCGTCAGCTGACGGAGAAGAAAACAAGAATTTGTGTTAAAATGCAATTATGATATTAAAAAACTTAAAATTAAATATTACTAACTTCTATCCCCCTTTAGGGGTTAGGGGCCTTCTTTTATTATTATTTTCATTCCAACTTATCTCGGCACAATCACCCAAGCGTGAGAT
>JAKLIM010000497.1 GCA_022709605.1 Bacteroidota bacterium
ACTACTTTTTTAGCACCACCTGCAATGTGTGCTTTCGCTTTGTCGATAGTAGTGAAAACACCAGTTGATTCAACTACGTAGTCAGCACCTACTGCACCCCAGGTAATAGCTGCAGGATCTTTTTCAGCAAAGAAATGAATTTCTTTTCCGTTTATAACCAATTTTCCGTCTTTGTGTTCTGCTGTTCCCTGGAATCTACCATGAACTGTGTCATATTGTAACATGTAAACCATGTAATCAATATCCATAAACGGGTCGTTAACTGCAACGATTTGTACATCGTTTCTTTCTTGAGCAGCACGGAAAACTAAACGTCCGATGCGGCCAAAACCATTGATACCTACTTTGATCATTTTATTTATAATTTAAAATTGAGTTGCTTTTTAAAATCGGTGCAAAATTACAAAAATCCATCCGATTAACAAAATTCATTGTTGAATAAATGCATTTTTTTTGATAAATGTAAGGTGTGGATTACAAATTGAAATTCTTTCGAAAAATTATTTGGAATTATTCTTATTTAAAAATCGAAAGCTAACTAAATTGAGATTAAAAAACCGGGTTTAGTTTGGTTAATGTAGAATATTTCAAAAAATAGAAGTGTATTTCAAAAAAATGACTGAGAAATCGTTTTCGTTCGAACGATTTCTCAGTCTTTTAATTAATGAAGAAATTATTATTTATCTTCTTTTTTTCTGATAGTGTTAATTTTGAAAATGCTGTAAAGGGGACAGAAATTCACTAAACTTGTTATGGTAAGTATCAATGCAACAAGTAATGCTACAATGCCCAGAGTGCCGGTTAGTGTGCTATTGTAAAAGAGTATGATTAAAACAATTGCTAAACCCAGGCGGACAAATTTATCCATTGAACCAATATTTGCTTTCATAATTTAATACTTTTTTTTAAATGATTTATTAAAAAAAACAAATGACAATCAAATAAGTTCATTTTAAATACATGTTTTTTAATATAAGAATTATGTCAATTTTCGTGTTAATAATTTTTTAGTCCTGAAATGAATTTAACTTCATTTTTCTTGATTATCTTTGCAACTCAAAAAAAACAATTCAAAATTAAGAATAATGGAAATTTCAGGAAAAATTATTGCCGTATTGCCAATTGCAAGCGGTGAAGGAAGAAATGGAATGTGGCGTTCGCAGGATTATGTGTTGGAAACTGCCGATCAATACCCTAAAAAAGTATGCTTTAATCTTTTTGGTGACAAAATAGATCAATTCCCGATTGCAATTGATGATCAGGTTAATGTAAGTTTCGATATAGAAAGTAAAGAATATAATGGACGTTGGTTTACCAATATCCGTGCATGGAAAGTAGATAAAAACGCTTCTTCAGCTACTTCAGGTGCACCTTCTGCACAACAGTCTGTTGTTAATGCGCCTTCATTTGACGCTACACCTGCGGCAGGAAATGGTAGCGATTTACCATTTTAAATTAATACCCCTAACCCCTAAAGGGGAACTTAATTACTTTTGATAAATTATAACTAACTAAAGCCCCTTTAGGGGTTTGGGGTCAATGAACAAAAGAATATTATTAGGCATGAGTGGCGGCACCGATAGTTCGGTTGCTGCCATTCTTCTATTGGAGCAAGGCTACGAAGTTGTAGGAATTACTTTTCGGTTTTGGGAAGTGGGTGAAAATAATCATTTGAACGATGCTGAAAATCTGGCAAATACGCTTGGAATTGAGCATATTACCTATGATGCCCGTGCTATTTTTAAAAGTGTTGTAGTTGATTATTTTACAAACGAATATCTTGCCGGTCGAACTCCGTTTCCATGTGTACGATGCAACAACGAATTGAAATGGAAACTGATTTTGCAGGAAGCCGACCGACTAGGCTGCGAAAAAGTGGCTATGGGACATTATGTGAAAATTGATTTTGATAATGGTCGGTATTTTATAGCTGAAGGAATTGACCCGGATAAAGATCAGTCCTTTTTTCTGTGGGGATTGACGCAGGAACAATTGTCACGAATCGTTTTTCCATTGGGTTCGTTTCTCAAAACTGACGTGCGCAGGCTGGCTGCCGATCGTGGTTTTAAAAAAGTGTCGGAGAAAAAGGATAGTTTGGGAGCCTGTTTTTGTGAAGGCGATTACCGGCCTTTTCTTAAATCGCAACTTGCTGAACCAGAAAAGTTTATTTATCCCGGAAATTTTATTGACGAAGCCGGCAAAATTCTTGGAAATCATTCCGGATTCCCACTTTATACAGTTGGTCAGAGGCGTGGTTTAATGCATTTAAACCGTAAAGTTTTTGT
>JAKLIM010000498.1:0-2027 GCA_022709605.1 Bacteroidota bacterium
AGTTGGTACAACTTCGGTTCGCACGTTAGAAAGTTTGTATTATATCGGCATACAAACCACACTTCTTGAACCGCACAACAAAGGCATTAGATTGACTGTTCCGCAATGGATTCCTTATCAAAATAATGCCGAAATATCTGTAAATCAAGCCTTACAAAATATCCTCGATTATTTAGACTATAACAAGTTGAATACGCTACATGCCGAAACACAAATAATGATAAAACCCGGGTATAAATTTCGTGTAATTAACGGAATGATAACAAATTTCCACCAACCTAAAAGTACGTTATTGTTGCTTGTTTCGGCTTTTGTAAATGGCAACTGGAAAGCTATTTACAATTATGCTATGCAAAATGACTTCCGCTTTTTAAGTTATGGTGATAGTTCATTGTTACTGAAATAAAACTGTTTTTATTCGGAGTGCGACTTAAAGTCGCGCTTCGAATAGAAAAAACCAACCATCGACCCTGTCGCTCCGAGCATATTCTCTTCAATTGAGTTGCAATTGGAAGCAAAAGGGTCTGTTCGCATTAAATCAATAATTTTTTCATATTCAAAATATTTAAGTTTTTTAATTAGATTTGTAAAAAAAACAAATATATTTGCAAAAAATTACAAGTTGTTATTAACCTTTTAAATAAAAAGTCGTATGAAAAAAACTTTACTTTTATTGTCTATTGGAGCATTTTTTAGTTTTAACACTATTGCTCAGGTAACTTACAGTGTAACAGTTCCTGCAGGAACAAATACATGCTATATTTCCGGTGATATGAATGCCTGGGCATTCGCAGAAATGACAAAAATAGATGATACGCATTACACAATCACTATTGCCGGAGCAACTACTTCGCAGGGGTATAAGTATTTAAGTGGCCCAAGTTGGAGTTACGAAGAACGGTATGCAAATGGAAGTGGTAGAGGCAACAGAACTTATGCAGCCAGTGATGTAGTTGAAAAATGGTTGGCTGTTTATGTTCCAACAGCACCCAAAATTAATATAACCGTTAAAGCCCGAACTCCCTGGACTCTGACCAACGTCCATTTTTGGGGTGATTTGGAATCAACCTGGCCGGGAGTACCGATGACCCAAGTAGGTGATTATTGGCAATATACTTTTAATAATGTTACTATTATGAACGTTATTTTCAATAATGGTGCAGGCAATCAAACAGGTGATATCCTGACCATTTCCGCTAATACCTGTTTTATTGTAAATGCGGATGCCAGTTACACAATTACTGATTGTACTACATTTACTTCGATGGAAACACCTGAAAAACCTGCTGTATTCATTAGTTCAGAAAATTCACGCTTGTCGGTTCAGTTGGAAGGAGATGCCAATATTTCGGTGTATACAATGCAGGGAGCTTTGGTTAAACAATCGAATTTCCGGAATAATTACACCATCGATCATCTTAATTCAGGTTTATACCTGTTGAATATCAACGGCAAGTCTTATAAAGCACTTGTTAAGTAGAAATTAAGAATTAAACCTATAAAAAACGACATCGAATACCGGTGTCGTTTTTTATTTATAATTTTATCAGTCTGAAACCAATTGATTAAAAATTAGTGTAATTTTGCAGAAACAATCAAATACTAATTATCATTTTATGAAACGTATTATAAATACAACAAATGCTCCTGCAGCAATAGGTCCTTATAGTCAAGCCGTTGAAGCCAATGGGATGTTATTTATTTCAGGACAGTTACCGATAAATCCGGTCCTTGGTAAAATAGAAGCAACGGATGTAACATTACAAAGCGAACAGGTTTTTGCCAATATCAATGCAATTCTTACTGAAGCCGGATATACATTTATGGATGTTGTAAAATCAACAGTCTTTCTGGCTGATATTGCCGATTTTGGTGGAATGAACGAGGTTTATAAAAAATATTATCAAACAGAATGTCCTGCTCGTTCGGCTTTTGCTGTTAAGGCTTTACCCCTTGGAGCATTGGTCGAAATTGAAACGATTGCAGTGAAATAAGACTGGAAAAAGGTTTACAGTTACAAAAAACAA
>JAKLIM010000498.1:2037-2280 GCA_022709605.1 Bacteroidota bacterium
ATTGGAAACCTCGTTTGTTTTTAATAGAATAAATGTGCTGTGATTACTTAACAATTACTTTGGTTACATAATCATTTATTTTTACAATATAAACACCGGCATTCACTTTGTATCCCGAAGAATTTTTAGAAGTGAATTGACGACCGGCAATATCAATAATTGAAACTTTATCAGTTTTGTCGAGACCCAGAATGCTTATTTCGCCTGGTTTAGAAATTACTTTATAATTTGACTGAATAGTTT
>JAKLIM010000499.1 GCA_022709605.1 Bacteroidota bacterium
TATTGGTTTAAAAAAATAAAAATGTTAAGCATAAAAAATTTACACGCTTCCATTGAAGACAAAGAAATATTAAAAGGCATCAACCTTGAAATCAAAGCAGGAGAAGTACACGCCATCATGGGACCAAACGGTTCCGGTAAAAGTACACTTTCTGCCGTAATCGCCGGAAATGAAAATTACGAAGTAACCGAAGGTTCAGTAGAATTACTAGGCGAAGATTTAGCCGAATTAGCTCCCGAAGAAAGAGCTCATAAAGGCATTTTTCTGTCATTTCAGTACCCAGTAGAAATTCCTGGAGTATCGGTAACAAACTTCATGAAAACAGCTATCAACGAACACAGAAAAGCGAATGGTAAAGAAGATATGCCTGCGAATGAAATGCTCAAATTGATCCGTGAGAAATCAGAATTATTAGAAATTGACCGTAAGTTTTTATCTCGTTCGTTAAACGAAGGTTTTTCGGGTGGAGAGAAAAAGCGTAACGAAATTTTTCAAATGGCCATGTTGGAACCAAAATTAGCCATCTTAGATGAAACCGATTCAGGTTTGGACATTGACGCGTTGCGAATTGTAGCAAATGGTGTAAATAAATTGAAAAGCCAAGACAATGCCGTTTTAGTAATCACGCATTACCAACGTTTATTAGATTATATTATTCCAGATTTTGTGCATGTTTTGATGGATGGAAAAATCGTAAAATCCGGAGGGAAAGAATTGGCTTACGAGCTGGAAGAAAAAGGATATGATTGGATAAAAGCGGAATTAGTTTAATATGGATTTAAAAGAAAAATTAGTATCGTCTTTCATGGCTTTTGAAGAAAAAGTTGATGTAACTGCACAGTTGCACGACATTCGAACTTCTGCCATCAAAAACTTTGAAAACAAAGGTTTCCCTACTAAAAAAGAGGAAGCTTGGAAATATACCTCACTGAATTCAGTTTTAAAAAACGATTTTTCTGTTTTTCCAAAAAGGGAAAATTCAATTGAATTTAAAGATGTAAAAGAATATTTTCTTCATGAAATCGACACTTATAAGTTGGTTTTTGTAGACGGTAAATTCAGTTCGTTTATGTCATCAACCACACACGAAGGAATTGATGTTTGCTTACTATCATCGGTGCTGACAAAGCCAAAATACAAAATGATTTTGGACACGTATTTCAACCAAATTGCAAGTAAAGACGAAAGTTTAACCACTTTAAATACCGCTTTTGCCCAAGAAGGAGCCTACATCAATATTCCAAAAAGTAAAGTGGCTGATAAACCGATTGAAATCATTCATTTTTCTACAGGCGTGGAAAGTGCGTTGATGGTTCAACCGCGTAATTTGATTATCGTGGGCGAAAATGCTCACGTGCAAATCATTGAACGTCATCAAAGTTTGAACAGTAATCCGGTGTTGACCAATTCGGTTACCGAAATTTTTGCTCAAAAAAGAGCAATTGTCGATTATTACAAAATTCAAAACGACGAACAAACAGCTAATTTGATTGACAATACGTATATTTCTCAAAAACAAGAGAGTAGAGTTGCGGTGCATACGTTTTCTTTTGGTGGAAATATCACTAGAAACAACTTGAATTTCTACCATTTTGGTGAACGAATCGACTCAACTTTAAAGGGAATTACGATTATTGGTGACAAGCAGCACGTGGATCATTACACCTTAGTGAACCACGCGACACCCAATTGCGAAAGCCATCAAAACTATAAAACTATTTTAGGCGGAAGTTCCACAGGCGTTTTCAACGGAAAGATTTTTGTGGAAAAAGAAGCCCAAAAAACCGATGCTTTTCAGCAAAACAACAACATTTTGTTAAGCGACAAAGCCACCATTAATGCCAAACCGCAATTGGAAATTTTTGCCGATGATGTCAAATGTTCACACGGTTGCACCATCGGTCAGCTAGACGAAAGTGCGATGTTCTATATGCAACAACGGGGCATCCCGAAAAAAGAAGCCAAAGCGTTATTGATGTACGCGTTTTCCAACGAAGTCATCGAAAGCATAAAAATACCCGAACTCAAACAACGCATCACGAAGATTATTGCGATGAAATTGGGTGTAAATTTGGGGTTCGATTTGTAGAAATTAACCACAATAAAAAATAAGATTTACACTAAGGACGTAAAGTTTACATAATTAACTTTGCGTCCTTTGCGATTTTTACTTTGCGTTCTTTGCGGTTAAATTATCACTTAATAGATGTAATAATCTCCCTCATCATCCCATTAAAATCAAAATCCTCATCTTCCGTTAAACCAAAACGAACAA
>JAKLIM010000005.1 GCA_022709605.1 Bacteroidota bacterium
GTTGGAGCAAATCAAATTGCAGCAGCCAAAACTTATGGCTCAAAATAGTTTAAAATTGAACGTGGTGGGAATTGCGACAGAATTTAAAATGTTATTTGTGCGTACCGGTATAAATCTGGATAATTATGCTGAACAATTAGAAAAAGACGGAACTGATGTATCGCCTGATTTAATATGCAATGAGATTTTAAATATGAATATCTTCAATTCTGTATTTGTTGATTGTACTGCAAGTCCACAAATTGCCGGATTGTATCAAACACTCATTCAGAATAATATATCGGTGGTAGCGGCCAATAAAATTGCAGCTTCGTCGGAATATGAAAATTACGCGGCATTGAAAGAGGCATCACGACGCAGAGGCGTGAAATTTCTTTTCGAAACAAATGTTGGTGCAGGATTACCGATCATTAACACGATGAATAGTCTCATTAACAGCGGTGACCACATTCAAAAAATGCAGGCTGTTTTATCCGGTACTTTGAACTTTATTTTCAACACAATAAGCGCTGAAATACCGTTGAGTAAAGCAATATTAATGGCAAAAGAAGCCCGATTTGCAGAACCGGATCCTCGAATCGATTTGAGCGGCAAAGATGTCATTCGCAAATTGGTAATTTTAGCACGTGAAGCCGGTTATAGAGTTGACCAGGAAGATGTTGTAAAAAACTTGTTTATTCCTGATAAATATTTTACCGGAAGTTTAGAAGATTTTTGGAAAACAATTCCGGAACTTGATGCAGAATTTGAAGAAAAACGTATTGCATTGGCAGCTCAGGGTAAACGTTGGCGATTTGTAGCAACCATGGAAATGGGTAAATGCAACGTTGGTTTACAAGAGGTCGACAGTCTGCATCCTTTTTACGATTTGCAGGGTAGCAACAATATTATATTGATTACCACTGAACGATACAACGAATTTCCGATGATGATTAAAGGATATGGTGCAGGTGCAAGCGTAACTGCCGCCGGCGTGTTTTCTGATATTATCAGCATTGCAAATATCAGATAAATTATTTATTCTGAGGTTATTATAAATGGAAACGATAAAATCGATTATTATTTGAATAAATATGAAATGGCATTTTCTTTTAATAATCGGTTTTGTTGGGTTTTCGTGTACAAAGCCAACACCTCAAATCCCTTCAAATAAAGGAATTAATATTGATACTGTTTCAACAGCACTTATACAAATAAATAAAAATTTAGCTAAAAGCGAAGACAGTATTTTAAATGTATTAGTTAATGCTAAATATCCTGATTTCAAAAAAAGCAAACTTGGATTTTGGTACAAAATTGAACATAAAACGTCCGGAAAATTAATCAGGGAAAAAGAAATATGTTCTGTAAAATACAGTTTATCAACACTTAATGGAAATTTACTTTTAAATGACAATACAAATATTACCATTGGTAAAAAAGAAATAATTTCGGGAATTGAAGAAGGTCTGAAATTGATGAACAAAGGTGATAATGCAACAATAATAATTCCCTGGTACCTGGCTTATGGCCTAGAAGGGAACAAATCAGAAATTAAACCATACACCTCATTAATCGCAAACATTAGCGTTTCAACTGAATAAGTAAATTTTAAATCGATTAATTTGTAAATTATTAAACAGTTTGATTTCTAATTCATTTTTCTTAACTTTTAATTTCGGGATTTTAATCGGATATTTGCATTTCAAATTCATAAAATAAAAATGAAACAATATACTTTTCTTATTTTGCTTATTATCACTGTTATAGCCACAATGGTTTCATGTGATGATACTAAAACCTATGCTGAACTTCTGAAAGATGAAAAAGTTACCATTGCCGATTACATCAAAAGAAATAATATTCAGGTTGTTTCAGAGGAACCAAAAATTTGGCCAGAGAACGTGTATGTAAAAACGGCTTCCGGTTTATACTATCGAATACTTAACGCAGGTGATAATTCACCAAACGCTGATTCAGTTGAAACCAATGATAAGGTAGCTGTAAGATACATTCAATATACATTAACCGAGAAAGCGGATACTATTTCCAGTTGGAATACCATCGATTCTCCATACCCTACGTCATTTAACTTTATGGATTATTCACAGGCTTGCAAAGCATGGCATGAAGTTGTTTCGTACATGAAAAGAAATGAATCGGAAGCCCAGATTATTGTGACTTCCAAATTAGGCTTTCAAACCTATATGAGCACTGCAACTCCGATAGGTTATAAATTAAAAATTCAGTTTCAGAAATAAAATACTTCTCATGAAATATCATAAGTACCTTGCTTTAAAATGTTAAGGTACTTTTTTTATAAACTTATCTCATTAAAATTATGACATTAATTAAATCAATTTCAGGTATTCGCGGAACAATCGGCGGAAAAGTTGGTGATGGCTTAAATCCGGTTGACATTGTTCGTTTCACCGCTGCTTATGCAACATATATCAGAACACACAAAACGGTGCAATCCAATAAAATTATAGTTGGCCGAGACGCTCGTGTATCGGGTGAAATGGTTAATCAGGTAGTCATCGGAACTTTGCTGGGTATGGGCTTTGATGTTGTGAATATTGGACTTGCAACTACACCTACCACCGAAATTGCAGTTATTATGGAAAAAGCTGCCGGAGGAATAATTCTAACCGCCAGCCACAATCCAAAACAGTGGAATGCATTAAAGTTACTGAACGAGCAAGGTGAATTCCTCAATGCGCAAGCCGGTGAAAATGTTTTAAAAATAGCTTCTGAAGAATCGTTCACCTTTTCTGAAGTTGAAAATCTTGGAAAAATAACTGAAGACAATACCTATACCGAAAAACACATTGAAAGTGTTTTGGCACTTCAATTAGTTGATGTAAATGCTATTAAGGCGGCTAATTTTAAAGTGGCGATTGATTGTGTAAATTCGGTTGGTGGTATTGCCATTCCGGCTCTGTTAGAAGCTTTAGGGGTTACACAAATTGAAAAATTATACTGCGAACCGAATGGGCTTTTTCCACACAACCCGGAACCACTTCCAGAGCATTTAACTGACATTTCTTCATTGATGAAAAAAACAAATGCCGATGTTGGTTTTGTTGTTGATCCGGATGTTGATCGTTTAGCTATTATTTGTGAAGATGGTAGCATGTTTGGTGAAGAATACACACTTGTATCAATTGCCGACTACGTTCTGCAAAATACGCCGGGAAACACAGTTTCGAATTTAAGTTCTACCCGTGCATTGCGCGATGTAACCAACAAATACAACAGCCTGTATTCAGCTGCTGCTGTAGGCGAAGTAAATGTTGTAACAACCATGAAAGCTACTAATGCAGTGATTGGCGGTGAAGGAAATGGTGGAGTGATTTATCCTGAAAGCCATTATGGACGCGATGCCTTAGTTGGAATCGCATTATTTTTGACCCTAATGGCCAAAAACGGGGGTAAAGTATCCGAAATCCGAAAATCATATCCACAATATTTTATTTCAAAAAATAAAATTGAACTCACACCCGCCATTAATGTGGATGAAATACTTCAATCGATTAAACAAAGTTATTCCATGTATGAAGTAAATGATATTGACGGAGTTAAAATTGACTTTCCAACCGGTTGGGTTCATTTACGTAAATCGAATACAGAAGCAATAATTCGGATTTACTCAGAAGCTGATACTCCTGAAAATGCTGAAAATTTTGCTAAAGCTATCATTAATGACATTAAAAGACTGGCGAATATTTAAACCAGCATTCATGATTTCAAAAAAAATACGAAACGGAAAATTTCCGGTTCGTATTTTTTTTGATGATCCACAAAACAACCTACTGTTTTTATCCGCTCGATTAAAGTGAGCTGAAGTGGGTCTTGCGCCTACAGCAGGTAGGCGCGAGACCCAACTCGAAATACATTAATTTGGACATTACGCGGATAATCATATTCAATTTAAATTAAAAAAAGCTATTCAAAATTGAACAGCTTTTTTTATTATTTATATCTTCTTATTTCAATTTATTTGCTGAAGAAGAAATCACATCTACGGTTTGGTCTGAACTTAGTCTGTGGTTCAATAATTCTACCTTTACCATTGGCAATGATACGGTTTCCATCAATACCCCATTCTTTAATCATCTGATTTTTAACTTTATCAGCACGACGTTGACTTAACGCTTCATTGTAAGGTACATTACCCATGTAATCGCAGAAACCTCTAACTTCTACCATTAAACTTGGATCAGCTTTCATTTTTGCAGAAACTTTTTTAATTGCTTCTAATGCTGTTGCATCAAGTTCTGTTCTATCAAAATCAAAGAATACAGCTGGCATATCATCAACATCTACTCCTGCTTGTGGAGCTTGTAATAATTTGATAGTTCTACCCCAGAAATCTACAGGTGTATTAGGAGGTGTGTTTGGCTCTAAATCTCTGTGATCTGGAACTCCATCACCATCACTGTCAGGACCATCATTTGATAATGTTTTTTCAAGTTTTTCAACTCTTGGTACCAAGTTATTCACTTTACCATCAACATCATTTAATTTACCTTTCAAACCATCTACTTCACCCTGAAGTTTAATCAAATCATCATTAGCTGTATAATCTTTCAAAGAAATGTTTCTTAAATGATCTTTATTAACAGCATTTATTTTATAACGCAAATAAATAGTTGCAACTTCGGCCATATCGTTTGTAACACCTCTCCAAGGTTTTCTTGAAACATTTGCTTCAAGAGCATTTTTTGGATTAATTCCGTTTACTTCATCGATAAAATTAAATCCTTCAAAATCATCTTTATTAAACATGCGCCATTGGAATTTAGCTCCCAGTGCAAATGATTTTGTAAAATTATACTCGGTTGATATACTTAAAGGAATTGTCATTGCGGTAGGATTCCTATCGTATACTTTTGTTAAACTAACGGCATCATATTGTGCACTTGTAAGAAATCCAACAATCTTTTTAGTTGTATTGTCAAATTCGCGCATGGTGGTACCATATTTATAAAATGTTGGTCCAAATCCTAAAGATCCGTTTACATGCCATTTAGTTACTAATTGTGGAAAAATGAATTTCGTAAAATTAATAGTAGCATTCAAATCAATAGTGTGTGCTTTTGTTTTGAAAGCGTAAGAATTTGCAAGGAAACTCCATTTTCCATCACTTAAATTACCCGAAAAAGGCAAATTGTAATATTCCAAAGAAGCACCCCAAATTGGAGAAAAGGCATATTCTATACCTAATCCAAATGCAAAATTAGTATTTGCTAAGTTTGGGATTCCATCTGCATCAACGGTTTGAGTAACATCACCATCAAATACATTTGCACCCACACCGCCAACAATTGACCAATGCGAATAATCTTTGGCTTTAGAATAATCCGGAGCCTGTGCCATTGCAAATAATGGTACTAATACGCATAATAAAGAAAATAAAATTTGTTTCATAAGTTATGTTTTTTTTGTTAGTAAATTATAATAATGTATTGTTTAATCAATTATATATTTCGCAAAAATAGAAATACTTTTTTTAATAAAAAAATTTTTGATAGTGTTTTTTTGCATTTCTTACTAAAAAATGATATTTTTCTTCATCTAAACCGTTTTTTTATGAAAAAATGATGTTTTAAATGTTCCTATTGGATGAAACAAACTAAATTCATTTTTGTTTAAGTAAGTCTTCTAATTTTAGCAATTCATCCCGAAATTGTGCTGCTTCAAGAAAATCTAATTTTTTTGCCGCCTCTTGCATCGCCTTTTTTGTTTTTGCAATGGCTTTTTCGAGTGCCGGTTTCGACATATATTGCACAACAGGATCGGCTGCAATGCCCTGTGAAAGTTCCGGTTCAATATAAGCATTGGGCTCAGCTTTACTAAACGAATTTCGTTCCCCTTTTATAATAGCTTGTGGCGTAATATCGTGTTCAATATTATATGCTAACTGTTTTTCGCGGCGCCGATTGGTTTCGCTTATGGTTTTTTCCATGCTGTCGGTGATTCTGTCGGCATACATAATTACTCTTCCATTCAGGTTTCGGGCAGCACGACCCGCCGTTTGGGTAAGTGACCTGTGTGATCGCAAAAATCCTTCCTTGTCGGCATCAAGAATGGCAACTAACGACACTTCGGGCAAATCCAACCCTTCGCGGAGCAGATTAACTCCCACTAACACATCGTAAACGCCTCTACGCAGATCTTCCATAATCTGAACCCGGTCAAGTGTTGTAACATCTGAATGAATATAATTGCACCTTACACCTAATTTTGCAAGATAGTCGGTAAGTTCCTCAGCCATTCTTTTGGTTAAAGTTGTAACCAATGTTCTTTCTTCTTTTTCTGTCCGCAGCGTTATTTCTTCCAACAAATCATCAATCTGATTCAAACTCGGACGCACATCGATGATAGGATCGAGCAATCCTGTTGGTCGAATTAGCTGATCAATCACAATTCCTTCGCTTTTGGCTAATTCGTAATCGGCTGGTGTAGCGCTAACATAAATTGTTTGAGGGGTAAGTTTTTCAAACTCGTCGAACTGAAGCGGTCGGTTATCCTTCGCTGCAGGCAGACGAAAGCCATATTCTACCAGATTAAGCTTGCGGGCAGCATCACCACCATACATGGCACGAATTTGTGGAATAGTTACATGACTTTCGTCAATTACCATTAAATAATCCTGAGGAAAATAATCGAGCAGGCAAAATGGACGAGTTCCGGGTAGACGCCCATCAAAATATCGCGAATAATTTTCGATTCCGGAACAATAGCCAAGCTCTTTAATCATTTCCAGGTCGTAACTTACCCGCTCGTAAATACGTTTGGCCTCGTAATCCTTACCCACCGAACGGAAATATTCAGCCTGCAAATCGCGGTCAGACTCTATAATTCCAATCGCAGAGGCAATTCGCTCTTTGGTAGTTACAAAAATGCTGGCAGGATATATTTTATAAGCATCGAATTTTTCAATGACATGAAAATTAACCGGTTCGATGGTGAGAATTTCATCTATTTCGTCGCCCCAGAAAACTACCCGCAGCAAAAAATCGGTATAAGCCGGGAAAATATCAACAGTATCACCTTTTACCCGAAAGTTTCCACGATTCAATTCAATTTCATTGCGGGAGTATAAACTATCAACTAAACTGCGCAAAAATACATTCCGGACTAATTTCTGACCTCGATATATTTCAATTAAATTACTCGTAAAATCTTCGGGATTACCAATACCATAAAGACATGAAACAGAAGAAATTACTATTACATCCCTCCTACCCGACAATAAAGAAGAAGTGGCAGAAAGTCGCAATTTTTCAATTTCCTGATTAATGGATAAATCTTTTTCTATATAAACATCCGAAACGGGCAAATAAGCTTCGGGTTGATAATAATCGTAATAGGATACGAAATACTCAACGGCATTGTCGGGAAAAAAAGATTTGAATTCGCTATAAAGTTGTGCAGCAAGGGTTTTATTATGGCTTAATACCAGGGTTGGCCGTTGAACTTCGTTAATGACATTGGCAATGGTAAATGTTTTTCCTGAACCTGTAACGCCCAACAAGGTCTGAAAAGGAATATCCAGATTCAGTCCATCTACAAGTTGCCTGATTGCTTCAGGTTGATCACCCGTAGGACGATAAGTTGAGGTTAATTTAAATGCCATTGATTAATATTTGAGTTATCATTTTTTTTGTAAACCATTGAATTTCTGCATTATCTAAAATAAAAAAAAAGCTTACTAAAATGATAACAGGTCACAAAAACTACTTACAATTAATTTTCAACCGGCATTACTAACATCAAAATAAGATAAACAATTATTCCCGGAAATCCGGCAGATAGAACAGAAAGCAACACATAAGCAACCCGAACTATTGTTGGATCCATATTAAAATACTCTGCAATTCCTGCACATACACCCGAAATCATTTGGTTCTTTGACCGACGAAGTTTCTTTTCCATAAATTTTTTATTTTTTTACAAAGTAACAAAATATATCTGAAATAGTTGAAAATATTTGTTGATAATAACTTCAAATTTTAAATTAATTATTAACATAATATTATTGGACGTATTCTTTGATAGATTTTTGAAGGCAAAGACTCAAAAAGTTAATGACTCTGCAAATTTATATTATTGAAATTCAATTATTTATAAGTAGTTAAGAATTCCGGTATTTTTCCTTACAAAATGTATGTTTATTTGCATTTTTAATCAACTAAATATTTAAACAAAAAACAGCATAATACTTATCGAAAAGTAAATGCTGTTTTTATCAGAATAATTGGTTTTTTATCGTCCGGACTGAATGATGTAATTTTTCAATTCATTGTTAAAATCATCATTTTTTAGCAAGTCTTCCATATTAAAATGTAACCTGAAACGCCAACTGAATTTTGAATTTGAAGGCACGTTAATGCGCTCTTCGTGAGGATTTTCGCGTCGAACCGACTCTGAAATACTCAATAAATCCTGCATTTGGAAAATTGCCCACATGGCCGGCGAATACAAATGTTGCAATAGAATGTCGCGGCAAATCCACCAATCGCAAAACCACGGTGCTTCGCCCCAATGTCCTAACTGCGAATTGTAAAAACGCTGCGTTACATCACGATCTTCTTCCCACCAGCCGCGTATCGTGCTCATATCGTGAGTTGAAGGAGTTACGACTGATAAATACGGAGCATCTGCCGGATGAAAGAACTCCAGTTTATCTGACTTCGGAGCACGCTGTACTTCGAGACTTAAGATGCCCAATTCGTTCATTACCGTTGTTACACAATGCGTCATCATGCCCAAATCTTCACCACAAATAAGCATGTTAGTTGCTCGTTTCAGTGCCGGAAGTTTTTCCATGCCCGACTGATACCAATGTGCATCCTGACGGCGATAGAAATAATCGACATACAATTCGCGCAATTTATTCTTTGTGTAATCGTCGAGATCGCGGAAAGTTCGTAAACTTTCAAAACCATAACGCGGATAAAACAATGATCCGTTCGAGCCTTCTACTTCAAATAAAAGCACATTCGAAATTAAATCGAACAAACCCCATTTAACTTTTTCAGATATTTTACCTTCTTCAAACATTTTTTCGATGGAGGCCTGGTTTTGATAAGGCGTTTTTAATCGCAAAACCCAACCATCTTCAATTTGCAGGCAGTTTGTTTTTACATAAGAAGCCTCATCTCCAAAGAAATCCCATAAAATGGTATCCGTTATATAAGGTTTACAATACCGATTATAATCGAACCAAAGTCCTTTTTCGGAAAATTCATTTATATGAATCGGTGTTGAAGGATTAAGGTGTCCCATGATGCCCTCAACATGATTTGTGGGAATTTCCCAGATGCGGAAAAATCCGAGGATATGATCGATGCGGAATGTATCGAAATAATTCGACATTTGAGCGAAACGTTTTTTCCACCAATCGAAGCCGGAACGTTTAATCGCATCCCAGTTATAAGTAGGCAATTCCCAGTTCTGACCCTTTACGGCAAACATATCAGGTGGAGCGCCGGCTTGCATATGCATGTGAAAAAGCTCCGGCGAAACCCAGGTATCCACGCTATTACGGTTTACTCCAATTGGGATATCACCTTTCAAAACTACACCACATTGATGAGCATAATCGGCAGCTTTTGACAACTGCACATGTAAATGATACTGAATGAAGTAGTTTAAAGCTATTTCGTCGTAATGCGTTTGTTGAGGTGCAGTAAATTCGGCAATTTTAGTTGCATCATATTTATCAAAATCTTTCCACTGACGATAATCAGAAGTTTTATTCCGGTCGCGCAACAGACAATAGGCTGCATAAGGCACTAACCAAAATTTATTTTTTTCAAAAAACCTGTAAAAATCTTTGTTATTTAAAAAATCATCCTTCTGCATTAGGTATAATTCCTTCGCATATTCGAGCTTAAAATTTATTACATCCAAAAACGCAATCAACTCAAGGTCATTGAGTTCGGCCTGCTTTGTTTCATATACTTTTTGCAATGGATTATCAGCAGGTAGTTTTCCGATGGCCGGAAGATTCAGAAATAAAGGATTCAGGGCAAAAGCAGAAATGGCTGCATAAGGCAAGACATCGGCATCGGTATGAGTTCCAATCGTATCGTTCAATGGTAAAACCTGAATAAGTTTGAGCCCTACACGTTGCGCCCAGTCGATAAACAACTTCAAATCGCCAAAATCGCCTACTCCGAAACTTTTCCGGGTACGAATACTGAAAACCGGCAAACCCACACCTGCTCCACGCCATGTTTGTGAAGAAATCCGAATAAATCCATCGGTTAATTTTATAATTGTTTTTTTGGAATTTACAACCGGTGCAATTCGATCCGGGCCATCCTCAAAATTATTGAAAATCTTTTCGGTTAAATCGTATAAACCGTATTTATAATGCGCATCGCCTTGAATTTTACTTAAATCGAGCTCAGTTTGCCAAAAACCATCGGCGCAAAAATGCAAAAGTCGGGGATTTATTGTTGACCAGTTTCCGAGCTCTCTACAATCGCCAATGATGCAAACCACCTGATTTTTATTGATTAACGGGGCTTTTATCCGAAAAACATGCGAATATTTTACAATAGTTTTAACTTCTTCATTTTCATGTTGTTCGCGAAGCAAAACATTCTGAAAAGGAGCAGTCAGAAATGTATTTTCGACGGCTGCTGGCGAATTCCAATTGTCATAACAGAAAAAATAGTCTGTTTTAGACGGATCGGCAATTATCGTTCTATTGTCATTCCATTCTTCAAAATATTGACCGGTCTGTTCTGTATATAAAACATATTTATAAGTCGGGGTGACAGAAGCCTGTAAATTAACATCAATTTCACCTACCCAATCTTCCTGGTTGCGAAAATTCAAAGGCAGCGCTTTTGACAAATCACCATTTCCAAGTTCAGGAATATTACCTGTAACCAAAATTTGCTGTCCCCAAACTGTATAATATGATATTTTGAATAGAATTTTCATAAGAGCCTGTGTTTTTATAGTAAAAAAGATTAACTTTTATATTTTATTTCAAAAGTACATCATATCATTTCAATAAATAATTTATGTCATTATTAAATTGCGAAAAAAGACCTCAAACGTTTGCGGAACATTATTTTACAAATAAATATTTTTAAGTTTTAATATAAATATTTAGCTAAAATAGTGAATAATTCAAAAAGTTACTTCTATATTTGCATTAATAATTCCTTTCGTTGAAATACCTGTTGAATTGTGTTGTACTTTTCGTAATCTAACTCATAATGTGATCATTATGTTCTGGATTAACAATGTGAGCTATAAATATTGTAAGATCATCTTAATTAATATATTCACTGAAAAAGTTACCAATATGAAAACCAAAACTTCCACATTAATATTACTTTCGGGTCTATTAATGTATTCAATTTCAGCTAGTTCTCAATTTAATGTATTGAACCGCGTAAAAAGGGCAGTCGACAATCGTGTTTCGAATCGGATAGACAAGGCCATAAATCAACAATTAGATTCCGTTGAGAAAAAAATTACAGGAAAAGACAAGAATAAGTCTGCACCAACCACAAATTCCAATCAAAATCAGTCTGGAAACAACTCCCAAACATCAAATGAAACAAACCAAGACAATGTTTCAGGGGAAAAAACTTCATTTCAAACTTATTCAAAATTCGATTTTGTTCCGGGTGAAAAGGTAATTTTCTATGACGATTTTACTGATGGAAATATAGGTGATTTCCCGGTTTTATGGAACACTACAGGATCTGGAGAAGTGGTTACAAACAACCTCTTCGATGGCCGCTGGTTCAATATCACGAATGGTGACGGAGCTACAGTTTTAGATCAACCCATTACTCTACCCGAAAATTACACCATTGAATTTGATGTAGTTCCACAAAAAAATCAGGATAACGGAAATAATGTCGCCTGGTCATTTAATGTTCTTAGCACCTCTAAACCCAAAGATATTGACTATGGTTTAGCCCGCCCCGGAGATGCTGCCATCCGTTTCGATTTTGCTTATACTACTTATTATCATTCGTATTACCGCGATGGCACTCCCGAACTCAGTGGGAATACAGATAAAATCAGGTTATTAGCCGATAAAAAATACAAGATATCAATTTGGGTACAAAAAGAACGTATACGTCTTTATGTTGACGAAACCAAAGTTTTTGATTTACCCAAAGCCATGTCGAAAAACTATAAATTCAATATGGTCAGATTCGACAGAGGAACAGTCATGTTTACCAATTTCAGAATTGCAACCGGGCTGCCCGACATGCGGAGCAAACTCCTGACCGAAGGAAAACTCGTTAGTTACGGTATTTATTTCGATGTAAATAAAGATGTGGTAAAAGCCGAATCGTATGGCACACTGAAAGGCATCGCTGATGTACTGAAAGAAAATCCGAATGTTAGAGTAAAAATTGTAGGTCATACCGACAGCGATGGCAGCGATGTTTCAAATCTGGATCTATCGAAACGGCGAGGCGCTTCGGTTAAAAATGAACTTGTAAAAACATTTGGCATCGATGCCTCCAGGCTCGAATCGGATGGCATGGGCGAAAGCCAAACGGTAGCTCCAAACAACACTCCTGCAAATAAAGCATTGAACCGAAGAGTTGAATTTATAAAATTATAAAACATTCATTATTAATGCTTTCAAAATTCTAACTTTTCTCAATTATTAATATTAACTTTAAATTAAATTGAAAATGAAACTAATTGATCGTATCAAAAACATGCTACTCAATCCGAAAACTGAGTGGGAAATTATCGAACCGGAACAAACTGATTCTAAAACACTTACGCTTACCTATCTCCTGCCTTTAGCGCTAATACCTGCCATCGCTTCGTTTATTGGCTTTGGATTAATAGGTCAAAATGTAATGGGCATGCACATTGGTTCATTTGGCTTTGGAATCAGACAGTCATTAACCAGTTTGATTAGCACCATACTAGGCGCTTTTCTTACTGCTTATGTAATTGATTATCTGGCAACTAATTTTGGAGCTCAGAAAAATTTCAATCAAGCATTTAAATTGGTAACTTACTCGTACACACCTATGTTGGTGGCCGGTATTTTATTCATTATCCCATCGCTTTCAATTTTAGTTACAATAGCAGGTTTATACGGTTTGTACCTTTTATACATCGGATTACAACCATTAATGAAATGCACCGACGATAAAAAAACGAGCTATTTTGTGGTAAGTATTATTGCAGTAATTGTTGTTTATGCCGTTTTGGGAGCAATTTTCGGGGCAATATTTTTACGATTTTAACACCAATTACGTCACTACTTTTCAAAATTATAAATTCTAATAATTTAAATAATATGAGAAAAATATATTTTTTTGGAATAATTGCAATACTCATGCTTTCCTGCAATAGCAAACCTTCGTCGGAAAGCGGACAAACGGAAACAGGTTTAAAAATCGGGAAAGGTAAATATGCTATAAAATCGGGTTTGGTGGAATATAAAACCCAGGTAATGGGCATGGAAGCTACTCAAACCATGTGCTTTGACGATTACGGGGCAAAGGAAAATCAGGATGTTGCCATGGAAGTAATGGGTTTTAAAGTTCACACCATTACTGTAATGAAAGATGGATTTTCGTATAACTACGATCCGGATAAAAAAACCGGAACTAAAACCAGTCTGACAGGTAGAAACGACAATATTGATTTCGAGAATCTGACTGAAGAAATTCAAAAGGAAATGAAAATTGAAAAAATAGGATCGGAAAAGTTTTTAGATAAAAATTGCACCAAATTCAGCATTAATAACGAAAAACTCCGTATGAAAGGAAGTTATTTAGTTTGGAAAGGTATTCCACTTAAAACAGATGTAGATTTGGGAGGAATGAAAATGTTACTTGAGGCAACAAAAATAACTGAAAATGCTGATGTGCCGGCTGAAAAATTTGTGATACCCGCTGATATAAAATTTCAGGAGTAAGCATTTTTATAAACAAATATAGTAACCTGCTCGGGACTTAATTGACAAGACGGATATTGTAGATCATGTAAAAAAAACAGGATAGAACGTACCATCTGATTTTATATTGATATTATTTTGGTCGTGAAAATACGAAACTACAAAAAAAAATTTTCACCAAAATGTTGCAGGTTACAAAGCTTTAAATCTGAATGTTACTGTACGATAAAATAATGTTTATTGCTATCGGAATATAAGTATTTTACAAATTAAAAATTTTATTAAATATCTTATTTTCATTTACTTACATAACATTTTGATATCATTAATACATTTCCATTAAATTTGTTTTACTTTTTTAAATCTGAAAGAACTGATATTTTTTTAAATATATTTCCGTACTTTTGCAAAAAATTTCTGTAACTAAAAAAAAACAGATTTAATCCATGACAGCATTTTCTAATCACTTCAAGGTTTTTTCCGGAACAAATAGTCGTTATTTAGCAGAAAAAATTTGTAAAAGTTTAGGATGTCCCCTGGGAAACATGAAAATTGAGCATTTCTCCGATGGTGAATTTTCGGTTTCTTACGAGGAATCCATTCGTGGACAATACATTTACTTGATTCAATCTACATTTCCAAATTCGGACAATTTAATGGAGTTATTGTTGATGATCGATGCTGCAAAACGTGCATCGGCCTACAAAATAATAGCAGTAATACCGTATTTTGGATGGGCACGACAGGACAGAAAGGACAAACCCCGTGTTTCCATTGGAGCAAAATTGATTGCGGATATGCTAAGTGTAGCAGGTGTCGATCGCGTCATTACCATGGATTTACATGCCGATCAGATTCAGGGTTTTTTCAATGTACCGGTTGATCATCTTTACGGCTCAACTATTTTTGTACCTTATATTAAATCGTTGAATCTAAAAAATCTTGTCATTGCATCGCCCGATGTTGGAGGTTCAAAACGTGCCGGATCGTACTCTAAACATCTTGAAGTTCCGATGGTAGTTTGTTATAAAACACGTGAGAAAGCAAATGTTATAGGTGAAATGACTATCATTGGTGACGTAACCGGCAAAGATGTAATTATTACCGACGACATGGCTGATACTGCGGGAACACTTTGTAAAGCAGCTGATTTAATGCTGGCTAAAGGCGCAAACAGCGTTAGAGCAATAGTTTCGCATGGAGTAATGTCAGGAAGTGCATCCGAAAGAATTTTAAATTCAGCTTTGACTGAAATTGCATTCACAGATTCAATCCCGTATGATTGCGGTAAATGTTCGAAAGTTCGGATACTTAGTATTGCCGATATGTTTGCTGATACAATTTATCGGGTTCAGGAAAACAAATCGATCAGCGAACAGTATTTAATGTAGAGACGAAATGTATTGCGTCTTCCTATGAAGGTTTGATGTTTGGAATGTTATAATATAAAAAACTCCCGTTTGAATATTCAAACGGGAGTTTTCTGTTATTATACTTTTTATAATTACTTGATATCAGACATATTACGCACAATAAGTTGATAAGTAGTTACTGTTGATGTTGAGAATTGACCAACAATACCCGTTACAGATTTTACACCGGTAGGAATGGCCTGAGTTACAAAAGTCGCATATTTTGCAACATAAAGTACCAGGGTTTCAGTACCACTTGTCAAAGTATTGTTCTGATTAGCACTTGCACTTCCCCAAAAACCGTTCGGTGAAGTTACTGTACCTGAAACTGTTACCAATCTCGATTCGTAAGTAGCATAATTGGCTCGTACATCCGTTATCGTAGTCGCTTTAGGCGTAACAACTACATCTGTAGCAATTCTGCGTGTTTTAATTGTTGGAACATTGTTTAACTGAACTGCTAAACCATATTGATTTAATTCCAAACCATCAAGTGCAATTTCTATTTTATCGCCCAAACTATAGGTACTGTTTTCTAACAATCGTACCATGATACCTGCTGAATTATCGGCAGATGCGATGGTCAGGTTTTTCAGTGAACCGCTGTTACCGCCTACAAGATCAGTAATTACAACACCAACAATTTTCTTTTTGTCGGTAATCGTTTTCATGGTACCTGTCCATTGGGTTCTTAGCTCTGCAATCGTCATTTCGGGAACACCAAAGTCTCCTGCTGCAGGTGGCTCAATGCCTGTATTTGTTGCAACATACCAGTATGCACTTCCGTTTTTAACACCCGGAAAAGTATTGTACATCAAAAGATCACCATAAATTAAAATTTCTTTACCGAAATTTGCGGGAGTTGTTTTAAGTCCTAAAGCAGTACGAACCGCACCTGCGGGCAACTGAATTGACAACATTTTGGTTTTATCAGTTTCGGTAGCACTTGCAGCTAACATAATATTTACATCATCAGTAAATGGTGCAACTGCTTCAACAATAGCCGGATTAGGATTACTGTTGTAGTATCCGACAATAAAACCTTTGGTCCAAACACCGGTTTTAACTGCTTCGGTGGTGCTTGTTGGGTTTAATAATTTTACATCGGCTACTGTATAAGGATTCGTTTTAGTTCCATCTCCAGTTAATTGTGGCTCTTGTTCTACAGTTGCTTCACCTGCTTCAACTTTGAAGTTTTTAATTTCCCAGGTTCCGGCTTTGGTGGAAGTAGAAATGTATTTGAACGCAATTTTCACTTTCTTTCCAGCATAAGGTGTCAGACTTATTTCGCCAGACGAAACCAAAGTCCAGTCAGCTGCATTTACGAAAGTTTTTGTTGTAAGTTTTGTCCAGGTAGCTGTAGAAGGTAAACCAGCTACATAGTTTTCAGAGATCCAAACAGTTGCTTCGTTTTTTACATCCGTAAAATAACGGGCTACATGATCGAATGATAGTTTAGCCGCAGTTTGGCCCACCAAACTTATTTCAGGTGAAATGAGCCAGTCTTCGTTAGCGTTGTTCACTGTAGCCACATAACCGGTAATCATGGCATACTTATGGGTATCAAAAGCCCAAACCTGATCACCTGTAACACTTTGAGCTGTAAATTTGCCTAAACTTGTATCAAAAGTTTCGGAAAAAGGCAGTTTATTTTCATCTGTTGGATCATCCGGATCTTTAACATTGGTACATGCTGCGAAACTCATTGCAAATGCAAACAGCAGCCATCCTAAAAATTTTGTTTTTTTCATAAAAGCTTAATATTTAAATATTTAATAATACTGAATTTATTGTCTTGTGTACTTTACAGCACTTAAATAACCATCAAATCCCGTGCCTAAGTCGCCCAAAGTACGCAGTGTAAGCTGATAATTACCGGCTGACGATGATTTATCGCGATACCAGCTTACAATTACGGTAATATTTCCTTTGTAAGTTGCAGCAGGCAGGCGGTGTTGTGCAAATTTGGCGAATTCGCTGGTGGCAATAACTGTGCTTCCGGTTCCATCCTGAATTTCTCTCGATTGAGGATAGCCAATTCCACCTGTACCGGGTGCAAATATTTTATCTTTATCGGCAATAGTTGCAGGCTGTCCAAAATCGAAACCTTTTCCGGTAAACCATGCGTTTTTAATACATACAAGTCGATAATGCATGTTATCACGCGGCGCAGAAAGAATTTGAGCAATGGTCATTGTATCAGGAACAACAGCCTGAGGATCAGGCTCACCGTAAGGTATAATTTTCTGACGGGCAATGGGCATCGGAATTGCACCGGGAGAAATTCTTCCATCTTTGGGACGCGAATAATATATACCTAATTGTGGACTGTCACCGTATTTTCCAATGCACAAATCGTTTAGAATTACCGAAACACGCTGACCGATAGGATATATTGAAGATATTCCCGAAGCATCGACCGATACGCGTAAAGATCTACCATTGGGTGTTTCTTCTTTTACGGCAATGTATTTGTAAACGTTACCTTCAATGTCGGTGCTGGTTACTATTCCATTGATAACAAGTTGATTACTGGAAGTAATTCTATCGGCTGTAAAAAACTCAGTCGATGTCATGTATTGGGTTCTCAATTGAGCAATAGTTATTGTTGATTCAATTTTTGTTCCCTTCGTCACACCCGTTTCGGGCTCAAAATTATCTTGTGAGCAACTTACTAATGCAAAAGTCAAAGCTGCTGTTATCGCGATTTTAAATGTAGTTTTCATACTTCAATTTATAATTAAAATTTATATCCAACATGGAAAAACAAATTTAATCCCCATGCATAATAATATTTGTTCGGAAACCAATCTGCACCTTTGGGATTGATAGCTCCACTGCTAATCGGTATTCGGGCTTGTTGATAACCGCCGGTAATCATATTGGTATTATTCAAAATATTACTCATACTTAAATTGAAATTCAATGATTTTCTGTTTTTTAAATAAATAAGCTTACCAATTGAAGCATCGAGCATAAATCCGCCCGGAAGTTTTTCCTGTTTTCCTATTTTTTCGTAAAGTTCAGGAAAAGCTTTCAAATTTTGCTGATTACTCTCGGTGAATCGGTTTGGAGCAAAATCGAGGTAATTGTTATCGTAATAATTCAGCGTAATGTCGGCAAACCAAAGATCATAAAAGAAATCGAGTGTCATGTTTGCAGCCAATTGAGGACCCGAATTAATGTGTAAGCCTTTTGTTAATACAGTTTCAGTAATATCATCAACCGCTCCATTTTCGTAACTTTTAATTCCGGTAGCATTACTTGTATAATGATAATCGGCATAAGTACCTGCTGCTGAAATGGTAAACATTGAATTAAGTGGAACTGAAACTCCTAACTCAACACCCTGATAAATTTTATCTACTCCACTTAACAGGTGATTAATAAATGTTCTGTATTCATCATCGTAATAACCAAGCTTTTCAACTGCATCATTTACATGCGTACGGAAACCGGTTAAACGACCGCGAACTGCCTTGTAATTAAATGTATAACTCAAATCGTAGGTGAGAATTTTTTCACTGGTTAAGTTTTTAGCCAGCACATCTTTTATACGTTCCGACACATATGCATCCTGTACCAAAGGTGCTCTTGTTTCGGCAAGAACATTTAAAATAATGTTGCTTCTGTTATCAATATTATAGGAAAAACCGGCTTTGACTGAAGGATCGGTAAAAAACCAGGTTTGACTTTTTCCATAAGAATTTACATCTTTACCTTCTTTTTCGCGCAAATACCAGGCACGACCGTTTTCCATGTGTCCAAAACGATAAAACTGGGTATATGTTGCTTTTGTTCCTGCAAAGAGATTAAACTGTGAATATTTCCAATCAACCTGAGCAAAAACATTGGCAGTGCTCACGTTCATATCATAATTATAACGAATAATATCGCCTGTGGTTTTATTTTTTTCAGGGTCGTTAATGTCATTTTCGATAATACGTGGATCGGCATCCTGTAATGTTCCACCTACCAAATCACGTTCGGCATAGGTATCTTTGTCGATATATTTGTTAGCGCCCAACATATCGTCAATGGTAACATAATGCATTCCTTTTGATGCACGGGCTTCAACACCGGCCGACAGTTTTAAATTTTTATTGATCTGATTGGTGTAAACCGAATTCAAAATCGATTCCATCAAATTATTGTGTCGACGCTCCAAAATGTACCGGGCCTGACCGTTGGGATTATCTTCGTTATTCACTTTATTGGCACGATAAATCTCATCCCATTTCGTTTGTTGGGTATATTCATCCGTTTCCCAAAGGTTTTTCAACTGGCTTTTGGCAACTTCATCATCAGAAATAAAACTTGGCATATTGCGGTAATAGTCAGGTCCGGGATTTAAACCATCGTACGAAAAAGCCGAATTGCTATACCAGCTGTGATGAAAACCTAAACCAGTACGTAGATTTTGTGTTTCGCTTATTTTCCATTCGTGAGCTAGAATGGCAGTGGGGTCAAAAGAATTCACGATCCTTGAGTTGCGAATTTGTCCGTTTTGATAGCCCCAGTAAGGATTATAATAAACAGATCCTCCCACTAAATTATGAACTTCGCTGGTAATTGCCGATTGGCCTGCCCTACGTGTAGGAGCTCCAAAAGCTGATAACGAAATACTGTGTTTGTCATTAATTTTTTTCTCAGCCGACAGAAACAGCCCGCCTGAATTATAGAAATTACCATCCACATTGCTTTTCAAAATTCCGTCGCCGGTTGCCCAGCGTACCACTCCTGATATTGCAAAAGCCCATCCGTTGTTGAGCATTCCGGTTCCGTGTGTAAATTGTCCGCGAACTCTATACGATCGGTTCGAAAAAGCCATATTGGCATGAGAACCGGTTGCATAAGAACCGGCTTTGGCAGTAATATTTGTATTGTTCCCCAAATTACCATAATTATACGAGTTGGGTGTAAATCCCCAAGCCACATCTTTGTTTCGGAACGCATTGTTTAATCCGCCTAACGAAGAATAATTAAAGCCACCGCGCTCAGAATCAATAAAATGCACACCATTTATGTAAGTCGATTCGTACTTGTTTTCGTAGCCACGGGTACGAAAACGCATTGCACTAAACGAATAACTCGTTTGGGATGAATAAACATCTTTTGTATTCAAAGCTCCAGAGGTATTTTGGCTTACATTTTCGTCGGAACTAAACTGCGATTCGCTTAATTGTAAAACTACTTCCTGCTTTGCATCTGTTTGCACATCAGGTTTCATAACGATTATTCCCAGATTTGTCAGGATTTTATCTTTAATATTGATAAGTTTAATCTGAGTTATGTAACCGCTTCTTGAAATACTGATTTCCTCATTTCCTGATTCGATATTTATTAAAGCAAATTCTCCTTCAGCATTCGTTTGTGTCGAAATGTTTTGTTGTAACAATGTAATTTTTGCTCCCGGCAAAGGATTGTCAGTATCGGCCGACCTAACAACACCTTTTAGTGTAGTTTGCGCAAATAAACCTGTCAGCGAAATGACAGTTGTAATTAATAGCAACGATAGTTTTCTCATAAACTGATTATTAATAATTTGTTCTAATATCTCTTCTTTCATCCTCATTTTTTTTTAGGGTAAAAGGCCTGCAATTTACTATCTTTTTGTCAAACTTTTGCATTTTCTTCCGAAAATTTTTATTTATTAATCTATGAAATCATCATAACTCTTTTTTTAACATCGTATTGAATTGATTTTCTTTTATTTGAAATAAAATAGATATTCGTTTCGTAGAATTCATTTTTTGGGTTTAACAAATACAAAGAAGTAAAAAGTAGCATTCGGGTTTAGAAAATACTCTTTGATAAACGAATTTTGAAACTTTCATTTAAAAATCTGTTATTTTTGTATTAAGGTTTTTTAGTTTCACAATTTTTTCTCACTTTTGTTGTTCGTATAAAAAAAACTTTAAATAAAATTTTTTATGAAACAAAAAATTCTGTTTTCTGCAATTACATTCATGGTAATGTTTGTTGCAATGTCTTGCACTCCGAAAAACAAAATAACAAATGATGTAAAAAGCGATGCAAAAATTAACGTTCAATTAAGTTGTGTAGCGTTTTATAATCTCGAAAATTTATTTGATACTATAAATCAGGCGAATAACGATGAGGAATTTCTGCCTAACGGTGCCATCAAGTGGAATTCGATAAAATACAATTCCAAATTAAAAAACATGTCCTATGCAATTTCGCAGTTGGGTCTGGATTATTCATCAGTGGGAGCAGCTTTAATCGGAGTCAGCGAAATTGAAAATCGCATGGTACTTGAAGATCTTGTAAAACAACCAGCAATTGCCGATCGCGGTTACGAAATTGTTCACTACGACAGTCCTGATTTTCGTGGGGTGGATGTGGGTTTGCTCTACAATCCAAAATTATTTATTGTAACCAACAGCAAATCTTATCGCATCAACTCACCACTTTTCAGAAGTCCAACGCGCGACCAATTGATGGTAAGTGGTTATTTACAAGGTGAAAAAATTCATGTCATTGTCAATCACTGGCCTTCGCGCTCAGGTGGCGAAGAGGCATCCCGACCAAGACGAAACGAAGCTGCTGCATTAACCCGTTCGATAGCCGATTCCCTTTTCAATGCAGATGCAAAAGCCAAAATTATAATTATGGGTGACTTGAATGACGATCCTTTTAATGAAAGTTGCGCTCAGGTGCTCAAGGCCAAAAAGAATATCGAAGATTTGAAAGACAAAGAATTGTACAATATTTTCTGGAAAACACACGAAAAAGGAATTGGATCGCTGGCATACAACGATCAATGGAATTTATTCGACCAAATAATTATTTCCACACCGCTTGCAAAAGCCGACCGTAAAGAGCTTAAGTACTGGAAATCGGAGATTTTCAACCGACCATTCTTAACTAATCAAGAAGGTGCATACAAAGGAACGCCTAAACGAACACATTCGAGTGGAGTCTGGATAAATGGTTACAGCGATCATTATCCAACACTGATCTATCTTGTGAAAGAAGCAAAATGATGTAACTTAATGCAGTTTTTAGATAACCGTTAAGCATTACAAGCATCAATTTCAGAAATAATTCGTATTTTTGTAAAAATTCAAATTTAGTCCAACATGGAATATACAACCTTACAAGGTAAACTTATTATGCCCGAATATGGGCGAAACATACAGCAAATGGTAACACATGCGCTTCAAATTGAAGATCGTGACGAAAGAACCCGTTGTATTAAAACCATTATCAACATCATGGGAAACATGTTTCCCTACCTTCGCGACGTGAATGATTTCAAGCATAAATTATGGGATCATGTGGCTATTATGTCCGATTTTAAGTTAGACATTGACTTTCCTTATGAAATATTGCAGGCCGAAAACCTTTATACAAAGCCCGAACCAATTCCTTACAAAAATTCGCGTATTCACTATCATCACTACGGTCGCACGTTGGAAGAAATGATTGAGAAAGTGAGTGAATACGAAGAAAGCGAAGAAAAATCGGAGCTGATACGTCTCATTGCCAACCAGATGAAAAAATGTTTTTTGACCTGGAACAAAGAAGTAGTTGACGATCGTAAAATTTTCGACGATCTACGTTTTTTATCCAAAGGCAAACTTGATATTTCGGAAGATTTTCTGAAACTTGTTGAATCGAGAGATGTGCTTTACAATAAAAAAAATAAAGGAAAAAAGAAATAACCTGATCGATAAAACCACATCAAATGGCTTCATTCAGAATAGAAGGAAGAAAAAAACTTTCGGGTGAAATAATTCCACAGGGAGCAAAAAACGAAGCATTACAAGTTTTATGCGCTGTTTTGTTAACCTCCGAAGATATTACAATAAGCAATATACCAGACATTTTAGATGTTAAAAATCTAATTCTGCTTTTAGAAAATTTAGGTGTAAAAACGAAAAGAATCAACAGCGATACCTATACTTTTAATGCAGAGAATATAAATTTAGAATACCTCGAAACTGAGGATTTTTACCGACAAAGTGCATCGCTCAGAGGTTCTGTAATGATTGTCGGTCCGCTAGTTGCCCGTTTCGGAAAAGCGATAATACCAAATCCGGGTGGTGATAAAATAGGTCGACGTCGTTTAGATACACATTTCACCGGTATTCAAAAATTAGGAGCTGAATTCAATTACCACCCTGAAAATAAGCTTTATAAGATTGAAGCTAAAAAGCTGACGGGCTGTTACATGTTGCTGGATGAAGCTTCGGTAACAGGAACTGCCAACATATTGATGGCTTCGGTATTGGCTGAAGGAACAACTACAATTTATAATGCTGCTTGTGAACCCTATTTGCAACAACTTTGTTTGATGTTAAACAGTATGGGTGCAAAGATTTCGGGAATTGCCTCCAACTTATTAACAATTGAAGGTGTAAAATCGTTGAACGGTTGCATACACCGGATTTTACCGGATATGATTGAAGTAGGCAGTTTTATTGGCATGGCAGCTATGACAGGTTCTGCAATTACAATAAAAGATGTGGCTTACAATCAGTTAGGAATTATTCCGGATAGTTTCCGACGAATGGGAATTCAAATTGAGCAGCGAGGCGACGATATTTATATACCTGAACACGAACATTATACCATCGAATCGTTTATCGATGGTTCGATAATGACAATTGCCGATGCTCCCTGGCCGGGATTAACACCCGATTTGCTAAGTGTATTTCTGGTCATCGCCACTAAGGCAAAAGGTAGCGTGTTAATCCATCAGAAAATGTTTGAAAGCAGGCTCTTTTTTGTTGATAAACTGATTGATATGGGTGCTCAGATTATACTTTGCGACCCGCATCGTGCAACGGTTATCGGACTCGGCGAACATTTACATTTGCGCGCTTCAAACATGGTTTCGCCTGATATTCGGGCAGGTATTGCGTTGCTGATTGCAGCTTTGAGTGCCGAAGGTACCAGCACAATTCATAATATTGAACAAATTGATCGCGGTTACCAAAATATTGATGTGCGACTCAATGCTTTAGGTGCTAATATTGTTAGATTATGATTAATCGTTTATTTTAAAAGAATACACAAATTAAATATTTTAATAACAAATTTAAATCTTAAAAATATGTTGGATAAAAAAATTCTATTTATGCTTAACAGTCAGATTAACAAAGAATTCTATTCTTCGTATCTGTATTTGGACATATCGAATTATTATTATGATAATAGTTTAGATGGATTTGGAAACTGGTTTGCAATACAAGCTCAGGAGGAATATGCGCATGCAATGCTGTTTCTAAAATACTTGAAAAATAATGGCGATAAGGTAAAATTAGATGCTATAAATGCACCTGATAATAAATTTACGAACTTCAAACAGCCATTAACCGATGTTTTGGAACATGAGATTTTTATTAGCAGATCTATAAATGACATTTATGCATTTGCTTACGAAATTAAAGATTTTAAAACCATGCAATTTCTTGACTGGTTTGTTAAAGAACAAGGTGAAGAAGAACAAAAAGCGGAAGGTCTTTGTAAAAGATTCGATTTATTCGGATCAGATCCAAGAGGACTTTATTTACTCGATACTGAATTATCATCGCGCGTTTATGCTGCTCCATCATTGGTAATTTAATCGAAACATTTTAGTTAAAAAACTTACAGCGCTATCGGAATATATTTTCCGATAGCGCTTTTTCATTTCAATTTACCTTTATTTTACTAATTATCAATACATTAAATATTTTACAAAAATTTGTACGAAAAATATAAAAAATATTTATCAATTAAAGAAATATTTCCATAATAATGCTTTATCTTTGCTATTGAAAAAATGTAATATATTTTAAAACGAACAGAATTTTCAACCTTTAATCAATTCATTTCAATATAATTTTTCGGTTTTTTCTTAACTATTAGTATTCACTAAATTCACTGGTTATGAATAACTTAAATTCGACAATCGTTTCCGAAACTGTTCTCGATGAAATTGTAGAAAATCACAAAGGTAAACCCGGCATGTTGCTCAGCACGCTCGAAAAAGCGCAGGAGGCAAATCCGTTGAAATACCTACCGCGCGAAACTCTTTCGGATGTTTCAAAAAAACTCAACATTCCACTTACGCAGGTTTACAGTGTAGCCACTTTTTATTCATTTTTCAATCTCAAACCCCAGGGAAAGCATTCAATAATTGTATGCCGCGGAACTGCATGTCATACAAAAGGATCCAGGGCATTGCTAAGCCAGGTGGGGCAAATTCTCGGTTTTCGTTACGGCGAGGAAGATGACGAAGCTTCTTATACAACACCCGACAACGAGTTTACCATAAAAACTGTTGCCTGTTTCGGTCAGTGCGCACAATCGCCGGTAATTGCGGTTGACAATGTTATTTATAGTAACATTAACTCACTGAAACTAATAGAAGTAATTAAAAAAATTCAGGGCAAGAAAATCAAAGTATAATAATTAAATAATTTTTCAATAAGAAATTATTTATTGAGTTTGAACACAATGATTCTACATTGTACAATGACCTTAAAAAAATCGCATACACATGAAATCGAACGAACTTGAAATAATAAAACAGCAAAACCTTTGGAGGATAATGCCTTCTACACCAATGATTATGGTAGGCATGGGAACTTGTGGAATTGGTAATGGTGCTGATATTCTATACAATAAATTTCAGAATAAAATAAAATCAAACAATTTTGATTGTATATTGAAACCGGTAGGTTGCTTTGGATTTTGTGCCGAAGAACCCCTTGTAACTGTTTATCAACCGGGGAAACCCATGTTGATTTATAGCAAAGTAGATGAAAAAGACGCTGATCGGATTGCAGATGGTCTTTTTTCAGGAAAAATCTATCTCAAAAAAATTCTTTGCCGAATTGATGCATGGGATCATCTAACTTCCTATTTAGAATATGGAAAAGACTACGAACATATACCTCACTGGGATGATATACCATTTTACAAAGGGCAGAAAAAAATTGTATTGCGAAATGCAGGGATAATCGATCCTGAATCGATTGAAGATTATATTGCCATTG
>JAKLIM010000050.1 GCA_022709605.1 Bacteroidota bacterium
AAGAAGCGTTGAACGCAAGCGAATTAGTTGGTTCGGGTCCAAAAGGCCGTGTGATTGAAAAAGACGTGTTGACTGCTTTGGAAAACCGTCCGGAAATGACTGCGTTGGCTAAGAAAATTGCTGCAGAAGAAGGCATTCAACCTCAAAGTGCAGGTTCAGGACTTGCCGGTACTGCGAAATCAACTGATTTGACTGCGCCTGTAAACACCATTTACGGTGTGGATTACGAAGATAAAAAACTGACCAATATGCGGAAGCTCATTGCAAAAGCAATGCACGCTTCATTACAAAATTCGGCGCAATTGACTCACCATTTGGGAGCTGATGCCCGAAATATCCAGAACTTACGCAAGAAAGCCAAAGCCGCTTTCGAAGCCGGAACGATTTCTGCAAATCTCACTATCAATGACTTTGTATGTTTTGCCGTAGTAAAAGCGTTGAAGAAATTCCCGAACGCCAACTCACATTTTCTGGGCGAATCGATGCGTTTGTTCAACAAAGTTCACCTCGGACTTGCTGTTGATACCGAACGTGGTTTAATGGTTCCTGCAGTTCGTAATGCCGACGATTTATCCATCATCGGACTTTCAAATCAGATGAAAGAAGTAGCGAACAGTTGTAAAAAAGGGGCAATTTCACCCGAATTGTTAGCCGCCGAAGCAGCTACATTCACTGTTTCGAATCTTGGAGCATACGGTGTGGAAATGTTTACGCCGGTTATCAATTTGCCTCAATCAGCCATTTTGGGTGTGAACACCATTGTACCACGTCCGAAAGATTTGGGTGATGGCGTTTATGCATTTGTTCCTTATATCGGTTTGAGCTTAACTTACGATCATCGTGCTTTGGACGGCGGCGAAGCTACCCGCTTTTTGAAACAGATAGCCATTGAGATTGAAACATTGGAATTGGATATATTTTAGAATAAAGATTAAAGAGCAAAGACTTTAGGTATAAAGAAAATTGTAAATTTGACGCTTCAATATATTCAATTGTAAATAGTAAATGATAAAATAGTAAATGAATTTATGTTTGATTTAATCATTATCGGTGGTGGTCCGGCCGGATATGTAGCTGCAGAACGTGCAGGACATAAAGGACTTAATGTAATTCTTTTTGAAAAAAATAAAATGGGTGGCGTATGTCTGAACGAAGGTTGCATTCCTACCAAGACATTACTTTACAGCGCAAAAACGTATGAAAATGCCCTACACGGTGATAAATACGGTGTATTTGGCGATAATATCCGTTTTGATTTTGGTAAAATTGTTGCCCGCAAAAATAAAGTAGTTCGTAAACTCGTTGCCGGTGTCGAAGGCAAAATGAAATTGCACCACGTTACAGTGGTGAAGGGCGAAGCTACAATTGTAGGACGCAGTCCCAAAGGTGTTGAAGTGACTTGTGGTGGTGAAAGCTATTTGGGAGCAAACTTATTAATTTGTACCGGTTCCGAAGCATTTGTTCCACCCATTCCCGGATTGGCCGAAGCGGGTGAAATTATCCTGACTAACCGCGAAATTCTGGATTTGAAAGAGCAACCAAAATCGTTGGTAGTTATCGGTGGTGGCGTTATCGGAATGGAATTTGCGAGTTTTTACAATAGCCTGGGTACAAAAGTAACTGTGGTTGAAATGCTTCCTGAAATTTTGGGCGGTTTAGACTTTGAAATTTCTGCCATGTTGCGCGATATTTATGGTAAAAAAGGAATTGAATTTAACCTGAATGCCAAAGTAGTGAAAATCGAAGGCAATAATGTTATTTTCGAAAAAGATGGGCAAACACAAACTATCGAAGGAGAAAAAATCCTGATGAGCGTTGGGCGTCGTGCAATAACAAAAGGCTTTGGGCTTGAAAATTTGAATGTTGAGTTATTCAAAGGCGGAATCAAAACCGATGAAAAAATGCGCACCAACGTACCGAATGTATTTGCAGCTGGCGATGTTACCGGATTCTCGTTATTGGCACACACAGCAAGTCGCGAAGGCGAAGTGGTGGTAAACAACCTCACCGGTCGTACCGACCAAATGCGTTACAATGCTATTCCGGGCGTAGTTTACACCAATCCGGAAGTAGCAGGCGTTGGCGAAACGGAAGAATCGGCCAAAGCAAAAGGCATAGACTTTAAAGTAGCAAAGTTGCCAATGGCTTACGCCGGACGATTCGTAGCCGAAAACGAAGGTGGTTCAGGACTTTGCAAAGTGTTGGTAGGTGCAAAATACGGCGAAGTTATAGGTGTTCACATGCTTGGAAATCCCTGCAGCGAAATGATTTACGGTGCTTGTATGGCCATCGAACAGGAAATGACGATCGAAGAATTACAGGAAGTTGTGTTCCCACATCCAACTGTAAGTGAGATATTTAAAGAAACAATATTTGCATTTTAAAACAACCCCTAACCCCTAAAGGGGAACTGGGTTACTCTCGTCTCTTATCTTATAAACTGAAATAATTAATACTAACTACTCTTACCCCTTTAGGGGTTGGGGGTCATATTAAACATCATGCCAAAAATACAATTCATTGATCCGTCAGAAGCACGGAAACCGGGGTTCGTGGAATTTCAACCCATTCCGGTAAATCAATACCAGAAAACGGTAAACGACGAAAAAGGTAATTTTACCGACGAAGAATTCAAAGCCATTTATCACGATATGGCATTGATTCGTGAGTTCGAAACCATGTTGAACCTCATCAAAACAAAAGGGGAATACAACGGAACTTCTTACAACCATCCCGGCCCTGCACACTTGTCTATTGGACAGGAATCGGCAGCTGTAGGTATGGCCTGGACGCTCACTGTTGATGATTTTATCTTTGGTAGCCACCGTTCGCACGGCGAAATTCTGGCCAAAGGTATGTCAGCTATCCATAAACTCAGCGACAAAGAATTGACTGACATTATGGATTCATTTTTCGATGGAGCAGTAGTGGCAGTGGTAAAAAAAGATTTCACCGGTACAACCAAAGAACTGGCTCGCCGATTTTTGGTTTATGGTACATTGGCCGAAATTTTTGCCCGCGAAACCGGTTTCAACCGTGGTTTGGGTGGATCGATGCACGCATTTTTTACTCCATTTGGTGTTTATCCTAATAACGCACTTGTAGGTGGTTCGGGCGATATTGCCGTAGGCGCCGCATTATACAAAAAAGTAAATCGTAAACCCGGCATGGTGGTAGCCAACATTGGTGATGCTTCTATGGCCTGTGGTCCTGTGTGGGAAGGTATTACTTTTTCGGCCATGGATCAGTTCAACGAGTTGTGGGAAGGTGATATGAAAGGTGGTTTGCCGGTGATTATTAACATCATGAATAATCAATACGGAATGGGTGGACAAACTTGTGGCGAAACCATGGGTTATGGTATTGCTGCCCGTATTGGTGCCGGTGTGAATGAAGAACAAATGCACGCTGAACGTGTTGACGGTTACAATCCGTTGGCTGTAATTGATGCTTACAAGCGCAAACGCATAATAATTGAAGAAAAACGCGGACCGGTTTTATTGGACGTGTTAACATACCGTTACAGCGGACACTCACCTTCGGATGCATCATCGTATCGTTCGAAAGAAGAAGTGGAAGCCTGGGAAAAACAAGATTGTATTGCCAGCTATGGTGAACAATTAGTTGATGCAAAAGTAGTTACGCAAACCGATTTAGACGCAACGCAAGCCGATATCAAAGCGTTGATTTACGAAATGTTCCTGAAATCAATCGACCCTGTGATTTCTCCTTTGATGACAAATCCGGAGAAAATTGGCGATATGATGTTCTCGAATGGTTCGGTAGATGCATTTAGCTCTGCAAAACCGGATGTGCTGATGACATTGGAAGAAAATTCGCGTGTTAAGAAAATTGCTGCTAAAGAACGTTTTGCATTCGATAAAGATGGAAAACCATTCAGCAAAATGAAACAATATCAGTTGCGCGATGGAATTTTCGAAGCCATGATGGATCGTTTCTACAAAGATGCATCACTTATTGCTTATGGCGAAGAAAACCGCGATTGGGGTGGAGCATTTGCTGTTTATGGCGGTATGACCGAAGCTTTGCCTTATCACCGTTTGTTCAACTCACCAATCTCTGAAGCTTCTATCGTGGGTACAGCCATTGGTTATGCCATGTGCGGTGGACGAGTGGTTCCAGAAATTATGTATTGCGACTTCCTGGGTCGTTGCGGCGATGAAGTATTTAACCAAATGCCTAAATGGCAGGCCATGAGCGGTAATGTATTGAAAATGCCGATTACACTTCGGGTTTCGGTTGGGTCAAAATACGGTGCACAACACTCTCAGGACTGGACTTCGTTGGTGGCTCACATTCCGGGTATCAAAGTTTGCTTCCCTGTAACTCCTTATGATGCCAAAGGTTTGATGAACTCCGCTTTGCAAGGTACTGACCCGGTTATTTATTTCGAAAGTCAACGTATTTACGAAATTGGAGAGCAATTCCACGAAGGTGGTGTGCCCGAAGGTTACTACGAAATTCCTTTCGGTGAGCCGGATGTGAAAAAAGTTGGTAACGATGTTACTTTCCTGACCATTGGTCACACGCTTTATCCTGCTTTGGCTGCCGCTAAAGAACTGGAAGAAAAATACGGTATGACAGCCGAAGTTATCGATGCACGTTCGCTGGTTCCATTCAACTACGAAAAAGTAATTGAATCGGTTAAAAAAACAGGTAAAATCATTGTTGCCGGCGATGCAACTGCTCGTGGCTCATTCCTCAATGATTTTGCAGCAAGTATCAATCAACTTTGTTTTGATTATCTTGATGCTCCTGTTTGTGTGCTTGGTTCACGCAACTGGATTACACCGGCCTACGAATTGGAAAGCTCATTCTTCGCGCAACCATCGTGGTTCCTCGATATGATCAATGAACGCATTCAACCATTAGCTGGATACATTCCCGGTCAGAACTTTACTGATGCCGAGTTTGTAAGAAGATCGAAAATGGGAGTGTAATTTAATGAATGCTAAGGCACTGATTCTATAAAAGAATTGGTGTCTTTGTGGTTTTGAAGTAATTATGTTTTGATTCCAATTGGCTGACAAAGAGTATTTTAACTGAAATCAGTTTTTTTATCCGAAATGTAATTTTTAACATGCCGAAATGGTATATTAACCTACGGAAATGGTATATTGATCTACGGAAATGGTATATTGATCTGCAGAAATGGTATATTGACCTGCCGAAATGGTATATTAACCTGCGGAAATGGTATATTGACCAGCGGAAATGGTATATTGACCAGCAGAAATGGTATATTGACCAGCAGAAATGGTATATTAATCTGCGGAAATGGTATATTGAACTCAATTATCTATTTTGGTGACGAAAGAGCGACATTAATATATAAAAGGAAAACAAAAAGCGAATTAAACACATAACGAAGTCGGTAATAAAGTTCTTAAAACTATTGAGGAAATCGGTGGTACAATGCCTGAAGATTTACTAACTACTAATAGTAAAGAAACTCGAAAATAAGGACAATAAAAAATTAAATTTTAAAAAGAACTAACTAATAGTATTTATATCAAACCCACAGAAATTAGTTTTTCGTACTTTCTTTCTCCATTGGAGAGGGTTAGGGAGAGGTGGGAATAATAATTTATGAAAAAAGTAAACGCACATCTCCACACACCTTACTCATTCAGTGCATTCACTGATGTAAATCAGGCGCTCGACATGGCAGTTGCCGAAGGTGTAAAAGTGGTTGGTATCAATGATTTTTATACTACTGCCGGCTACGAAGCATGGGCAGTGGGTTGCAAAGAACGCGGCTTGTATCCGTTGTTCAATATCGAATTTATAAGTCTGAACGAAGCCGACCAACAAGCCGGTTTGCGGGTGAATGATCCCGGAAATCCCGGTCGTACCTACCTGAGTGGGAAAGGACTTTCGTATCCGTTTGTGTTAGCAGAACCCTTTGCTACACAATTGGCTGACGTAACGAATGAAGCCAATGCACAGGTTGAAGCCATGTGTGGCAAGGTAAATGAAATTCTGGCTGTGAATAATGCCGGTTTTACGCTGGACTTCGAATGGATTAAGAATGAACTCACCAAAGGCTCTATCCGTGAACGTCATTTGGCCAAAGCATTGCGCCTGAAAGTCTATGAAGCTTGTGGAAACGTTGAAATAAAAATTCAGGAACTTTTCGGCAAACTATTTGCCGGAAAAGAATTGAAATCTGCTATCAATGACATTGCCGGAGTTGAAAATGAAATTCGTGCAAATTTGCTCAAAGCGGGTGGGGGAGCATTCGTTCCCGAAGATCCAAAGGCATTTCTACCCATGCAAACCGTTTGCGATATTATTGTGGCGGGTGGCGGAATTCCAACGTATCCGTTTTTAGCCGATGATGCCAAGGGTGGTTACACCGATTTTGAAAATGATTTGGAACGTGTGGCCAAACAATTGACAGAGCGCGGTTTTCATTCGGTGGAATTTATCACTACCCGCAACGGTGTGGAATTGTTGGAGAAATATGCCAGCTATCTACACGATCAGGGCTTTGTGGTAACATTCGGTAGCGAACACAACACGCCTGCTATGGAGCCTATTGAACTTTTTGCGCGTAACAGTACACCGCTTACCGACCGTTTGACGCAAATAAACTACGAAGGTGTTTGCGTGGTAGCGGCTCACCAACATTTGGTAGCTCAAGGTCTGCGTGGTTACGTGGATGCCAACGGACAAGCCGACAGAAGCAAACGGGGAGAGTTTATAAAATTGGGAGACGAATTAATTACGGCCCTGCCCCCTAACCCCCTAAAGGGGGAATAAGAGCCACTATCCCTTAAAGGGGAAAAATGCAAGTTCGTCTTATAATTACTTAAATATTAGGTATATAAAAATAAATTTCAATGAATAATACAGATAACAATGATAATCGCTCTCAACTCCCCCTTCAGGGGGCAGGGGGGCTCTCTACTCCCCCTTTAGGGGGTTGGGGGGCTGGTGTTTCTGATCTCATTACAATATCGCAATTTTACGGCCGTGATAGCCGTTTTGTAATTGCAGGCGGTGGAAATACATCGTACAAAAACGCTGAGAAAATCTGGGTAAAAGCCAGTGGTTCGTCTTTGGCAACTATTACCGGGGATGGTTTTGCTGTGTTAGACAGAGCCAAACTTAACCTCATGTCCGACAAAGTGTACAGCGTTAATGCCGCTGAGCGTGAGGAGCAAGTGAAGAATGATTTGGCCGACGCCACCATCACAAAAGGCAAGCGTCCGTCAGTGGAAACATCGATGCATAACATCATAGATTTCGCCTTTGTTGTGCACATGCATCCAACCTTGGTAAACGGATTAATGTGTGCCAACAATGCCGAAAGTGATTTGAAAAAATTGTTCGGAGCGAAAGCATTGTACATCGAATACACCGATCCGGGTTATGTATTGTTCAAAAAAGTGGAAGATGCCATCAAAGAATATCGTGCCACTTACAATGAAGAACCACAAGTAATTTGGTTGCAAAATCACGGAATCTTCGTAGCTGCCAATAGCATTGAAGAAGTAAAAGTGATTTATAATGAGGTTCTTGAGAAACTTGCCCCCCAACCTCCTAAAGGGGGAGAAGATACGGATCTCAATGTTTTTGCAAACGATGAAGATGCGATATCTCCCTCCCTTTCGGGGAGGGTTGGGGTGGGGTGTCTTCCTGCTATCCGCATGATGCTTTCGAAAGAGGGTTTAAAAACTTTGAAGGTGCGCAAGAATGCTTTAATCAAACACTTCTACGACACTGACGAGGCACAGGCAAAAATTGCTAAACCATTTACGCCCGATGCGATAGTTTATTGCAAATCGAACTATATTTTCAGCCCCCTAACCCCCGAAGGGGGAAATGAGGAAAGCATTAATAACTTTCTTACTGAAATGAAAGAAAGAATTAATTCCTTTACCCAAACATTTGGTTATCAGCCCAAGATTTTTTTGATAAAAGGAATTGGATTAGTAGCGGCAGGTGATAATACTGCGCAATGTGATATTTTGCTGGATGTGTTCGAAGATGCAATGAAAATAGCGTATTATTCCGAATCGTTTGGTGGACCTCACCCCATGACGCAAGCTCAAATTGATTTTATTGATAATTGGGAAGTTGAAAACTACCGTCGCAGTGTAGCGGCAGGAGCTTCGAAAGGTCGTGCTGAAAACAAAACTATCATAGTGACCGGTGCTGCACAGGGTTTTGGCGAAGGAATTGCCCGCTGCCTGTTGCAGGAAGGTGCAAATATTGTAGTGGCTGATATGAACGAAACTGTTGGACTTGCTACGGTGGAACGATTCAATACCTTTGCAAAAAGTAACCGTGCCATCTTTGTAAAAACCAACGTAAGCGAAATTCCAAGCATCGAAAACCTCGTTCACGAAACCATTTGCAACTTTGGAGCAATCGATACTTTTATTAGTAATGCAGGTGTGCTGCGTGCCGGAGGACTGGAAGATATGACGCCTGAAGATTTTGAATTTGTAACCAAAATCAACTATAACGCTTATTTTTATTGTACCAAAGTGGTGAGTAAAGTTATGAAGTTGCAAACCAAATACGCACCGGAGTATTATGCTGATATAATTCAGATAAATTCTAAATCGGGATTACGCGGTAGCAAGGCGAACTTTGCGTATGCAGGAGGAAAATTCGGTGGCATTGGTCTGACACAATCATTTGCTTTGGAATTGGCTCCGTTCCGTATCAAAGTAAACTCAATTTGTCCGGGTAATTTCTACGAAGGTCCGCTTTGGAGCGATCCTGAAAATGGATTGTTTGTACAGTACTTAAATGCAGGAAAAGTGCCCGGTGCAAAAACAATCGACGATGTGAAAGCGTTTTATTTAGCACAAGTTCCGTTGCAAAAAGGTTGCTCACCCGAGGATGTTACCAAAGGTGCACTGTACCTGATGGAACAATGCGGCGAAACCGGACAGGCATTGCCAATTACCGGTGGGCAGGTGATGCTTTCTTAGACAAAAGAACAAAGAGCAAAGAATAAAGACAAAGGAAAGAACTAATTTTTCACTTTGTTCTTTATTCTGAAAATCTGAAATATATAACACTGAATAAATTACATTTAAAGACGTAAGTAACTGTCTTTACTCTTTGTTCTTTATTCTCAATATCTAAAAGAATAATGAAAACAACCGCAATCCGTTTATATGGCAAAAAAGATCTTCGATTGGAAGAGTTCGAATTGCCACAGATTAAAGACAATGAAATATTGGCAAAAGTAGTTTCTGACTCGTTGTGTATGTCATCATACAAAGCAGCAACTCAGGCTACTAACCACAAACGTATACCGAACGATATCGCTGAAAATCCAATCATTATCGGACACGAATTTGCAGGAGAATTGGTGCAAATCGGTGCAAAATGGGCTGATAAATTCAGTGCAGGTGATAAATTTTCTATTCAACCTGCTTTGTATTACGAAGATGGTCCCGTGGGCGTGTTGAGTGCGCCGGGTTACAGCTACCAACACATTGGTGGTGATGCAACCTACGTGATTATCCCGAACGAGGTAATGGAAAAAGACTGCCTGCTGGCATACAAAGGCGAAGGTTATTATCCAGCTTCGTTGGCAGAACCACTTTCGTGCGTGATTGGTGCAATGCATGCCAACTATCATACAACTCCCGGAAGTTATGTTCACAAAATGGACATTGTGGAAGGTGGAAAAATGGCTATTCTGGCCGGTGTTGGTCCAATGGGATTGGCAGCTATCAACTATGTGCTTCGTCGCGATGACCGCAAACCATCATTGCTGGTAGTTACTGATGTTGATCAAACTCGTCTCGACCGAGCTGCAACAATTTATACTGTCGATTTTGCCAAATCACGCGGTATCGACCTTCAATATATCAACACAGGCAAAATGGAAAATCCTGTGGAAGATTTGAGAGCTATCACCGATGGTTATGGATACGACGATGTATTTGCATTTGCACCTGTAAAACCGGTCGTGGAGCAAGCCGATGCTATTTTGGCATTCGACGGCTGTCTGAACTTCTTTGCAGGTCCGAGCGATCCGAAATTCAGCGCCATGTTCAATTTTTATAACGTTCATTATGCTTATACACACGTGGTTGGAACCAGCGGTGGAAATACTGACGACATGGTGGAAGCACTCGATATGATGTCGAAGGGTCTTGACCCTGCCGGATTGGTAACACACATTGGCGGTTTGGGCGCAGTAATCGAAGCAACAAAGCATTTACCTGAAATACCTGGCGGAAAGAAACTTATTTATACGCATGTAGATATGCCGCTAACGCCGATTTCGGATTTTGCAAAACTGGGTGAAACGAATGAAGTGTACAAAACATTGGCCGAAATGTGTGATAAAAATCTTGGTTTGTGGAGTGTTGAGGCTGAAACTTTTCTGCTTGACAACGCAGCAGGATTAATTTAATTTGAGATGGTGGAATTTCGATTCCACCATTTTTATAAAAAATGGGTTGAACTGTTTTAAAGTACACGAACTAACTTTACAATATTAAATGTTTTTAGAATGTTTTTTTTAATACTTGAACTTTATTGATTAATTTTGGTTTTTAAATAGCCGGAATAATATTCATTACAATTTTCAGTAAATATTGATATAATAAACTAAAAATAACTGCATTTATAAAGACATTATGAGAAATAATTTCAATCCCTGGCATCAAGTTGTGCCACACACCGAATCGCCTTTCGTAGTGAAAGGTATTATTGAAATACCCAAAGGTACACGTGCCAAGTACGAATTAGACAAAGAAAGTGGCTTACTCAGACTCGATCGGGTCTTGTATTCATCGGTTTACTATCCTGCTAATTACGGTTTTATACCACAAAGTTACTGCGATGATCATGACCCGTTGGATATTCTTATTCTATCACAAATCGAAGTTGTTCCGCTGTGCATTGTGGAGGCAAAAGTAATTGGAGTAATGCGGATGTTGGATAATGGAGAAGCCGACGATAAAATTATTGCCGTTGCTCTTGGCGATCCAAGTGTAAACCATTACAACGATATTTCGGAACTTCCTCAGTATTTGATTTCGGAAACCATGAGTTTTTTTGAAGATTATACAAAACTTGAAAATAAAACGGTGGTTATTGAGAAATTTTTTGGTAAGGAAACAGCATTGGAAATTATTAATGATAGCTTCAAATTGTACAAGAAAAATTACGGCGAATTACACAAATGGTTTTTTGGGTGATATACTAATTTTGAATTTGCATTAAATATCTATTAGTCAATTTTATAAAAATAAAAATGAAACAACTCGATGTAAAATTAATGCATCCGAAAGAACAGATCAATGTGATTATCGGACGCATTTACCGGAGTGGAATGACAACTACTTCAGGTGGAAACATTTCCATAAAAGATGGAAACGGTGATATTTGGATAACGCCTTCGGCAGTTGACAAAGGATCGTTGACGGAGAAGGACATTGTGTGTGTAAAAAAAGACGGAACGGTGATTGGTCAACACAAACCATCGTCCGAATTTCCATTTCACAAGGCCATATTTGAAGCACGTCCCGAATTGACGGCTATCATTCACGCACATCCACCGGGATTGGTTGCTTTCAGTATTGCAAGGGTTGTTCCTGATACCAGCATCGTGCCGCAAGCTCGCAAAATTTGTGGCGAAATTGGTTTTGCGCCTTACGGATGTCCCGGTAGCGTAGAGTTGGGTGAGAAAATTGCCAAAGAATTTCAAAACAAAAAGTACAAAGCAGTGATAATGGAAAATCATGGCGTTGTGTTGGGTGGAACCGACATGATGGACGCTTACCAACGTTTCGAAACGCTCGAATTTTGCTGTCGTACCATTGTAAATGCTGGTCGTATTGGTAAAATTAACACACTTACTGACGAGCAAATATCAAAATATGTGAATCATTTTCCAAAAAATATCACACCATTCATGGATGTGGAATATCCTTCGGACGAACGCGAAATTCGCACAGAAATGGTGAATATTATTCGTCGTGCCTGCGATCAGGGATTGATGATTTCTACTTACGGCACAGTTTCGGTACGTTGGAAAGACAACGATTTTCTGATTACACCACGCGATGTGGCTCGTTGGGATATTTTACCTAAAAATATTGTACAGGTAAAAAACGGTACAACCGAAGCCGGCAAAGAACCAAGTCGCTCGGTAGCACTTCATCACCGCATTTATCAACTGTATCCGCATATCAATTCAATTATTACAACTCAGCCGACCAACTTAATGGCTCATGCGGTTAGTCATCAGAAGTTTGATGTGCGTACCATTCCCGAAAGCTGGATTTTCTTACAAGATGTACCTTCAATTCCATTCGAAAGTTTGTATAATGATACAGAAGTTATAGCCGAAATGTTTGCGAAAAATCGTGTGGTAATTGTTGAAAATGACTGCGTTATCGTAACCGGTAATAAGCTGATTAATACATTCGATTACCTCGAAGTAGCTGAGTTTTCGGCAAACTCACTGGTAATGGCCTCGTCCATCGGACCGCTTCAACCCATGGGAGACAAGGAAATTGATGAGTTAAGGGTGGCGTTTAATGTGAAATAAAAGAGACAACCCCTAACCCCTAAAGGGGAATTATGCAAGTTCATCTTCATAATTCCCTTTTATTTTTTGTACTTTTGCAATTATTTTAATCAATGTTTTTGGTAGATAAAATAAATTTAATTCTCCGTCAGCTGACGGACTAGGGGTTATGCAAATCATCTATTCTACATCCACTTCACCTGCTTTTAATCTGGCTGCCGAGGAGTTTTTATTCACGAATCGACAGGATGATTTGTTGTTTCTGTATGTGAATGAATCCAGTGTGATTATTGGCTCTAATCAGGTGATTCGAAATGAAGTTAATCTGGAATTTTGCAAAGAAAACAATATTCAAATTGTGAGAAGAATATCGGGTGGGGGAGCTGTTTATCATGATTTGGGCAATATTAATTTCTGTTTTATTTCAAACAATAAAGCAAATCAATCAACTTTAAGTGCTGACTTTTTATTGCCGGTTGTCAATGTATTGAAAGTTTTAAATATACCTGTAGAAATTGGCAAAAGAAAGGATTTATGGTTGCCGGACGGTTTTAAAATTTCAGGAACTGCTTCGCATATAAGTAATAACAGAGTATTACATCATGGCACGCTGCTTTTTGAAACCAATCTTGATCATCTGAATAAATCGCTTCAGTCTCACGATAAGGATTTGTCTTTAAAAGGCACAGCGTCAGTACCAAGTAAGGTGAAAAATATCAGAGACTACTTTCTTGAAAAAAATCAGGATTTAAACAGGAATGATTTTAAGCAAAATCTGATAAAACAAATTGAAATTTACTACAACGCTCAAATACAAAATCTGTCGTATTCCACTGAAATACAATTTTTGGTGGATAGCAAATATTCAAAAGTTGACTGGAATTTTAAAAAGTGATTTTTACTTCAGCACATTCTCATTTGGTGCCCATTTTTTTTGCCAGGCCGGGTATTTATTTAAGACTTTTTGAGGTTCATAAGTGTACCAACCGTAGCCCACACGCCTTTCACGACTTACTCCGGCCAACGAATAAACAAACTTACTATCGCGGTTGCAAAATTGAGGACGATGTGATCCCAACTCGTAATAGCGGGTCCAGATTGGTTTTGCAAGTGAATCCGTCACAACGATATTGTCGGTTGTGATAGTTCGGTACTTGGTATCTTCAGCTTCAGAATTTATCGTTTCAACCCGCGTATAAAGTATTTTAGACTCGGCGAACCATTTTACTGCGTTCTGAATAGATTTTATAATTCTATCATCGGGATTTTTGATTTTCATGAGGAAAAGTACTATGGAAACACTTTCGCCATTGCAGATGGATGGAGGCTCAAAAGCTCTTGCCCAAGCAGGTTGCATCGTAATTTCATCGTGTTGCTGACACCAAACAGTCATTCGCCCATTCTCCACTATTTGCGTGTTTAGAATGCATTCAAGCCCTTTGTTATAAGCATTTTGAACCTTTTTTCGCAAAGGTTCACTTACAAAATTGTAATCAGAATCTCTGGTTGCAATTTTCTGCATAAGTTCCATAATCCCCATATAAGCGCCATCATTATATGTAATTCTCCGACTGTAATTTTTAGTCTCAATCGGGAAATATTGCGGCCAACCACCATTTGGATATTGTGCATTCAAACAAAACTGAATGCCACGTAAACATGCTTTTTTGTATTTGTCGGTGTGAGTTATTGAATATACGCTGGCTAAATATTCAATTTGAGTGTAAGTAGTTGAATTGTCAAATGTTGTATGTGTTGATGCTTTCGTTTTTACAACACTATCAACTTGTTCAGAAGTGAGAATGGCCTGCATATCATAATTTTTGAGCCAACCACCGTTATTCCGCTGAAAAAGCAGAATATTATCAGCAATTTTAGTTATTTCATTGGTTTGGTAGCGTGGTTTTTCGGGTAAAAAATTGATAATATTGCTTTTATCTTTTATTCCGTACCAATGATTAGCGCTGGAAGCAAATCTAGACAAACTAATTTCGGGATAACTGAATTGATTTGCATTATTTTGCGACAAAACATTGCTTGTGAATGCGTTGAAAATAAGAAATGAAAATAGAGTTATTCGGAATATGATTGAATTATTCATGTTTTTAATTATTACTTTCAATTCAAATACAATTTTTTTTGTTTGCAAAGGTATCGAAATTTTTAGTATAAAAATAAAGCGCCCGTTTTTTTAACGGACGCTTACATTCTTCAA